>NZ_CP025795.1:1500000-1800000 GCF_002906655.1 Vibrio hyugaensis
TGTCACGGTAAAGCTAAACTGTAAATCACCACTAAAATGCTCTTCTGGCACAAAGCTAAATGTACCGTCACCGTTGTCCGTTACAGTACCTTCATCACCCGAGTAGTTAATGCTGGTAACGGTGAGGTCATCACCATCAATATCAATCGCACCACTCAGAAGATCTTCTTGCGTGAACAGGATGCTGCCATCCTCTTCAATGTGGTACATGCTAGGCGCAACAATTGGAATGTCATTTACTGGGTTCACCGTCAATGTCATTTCATTGGCAACACTCAATTCACCGTCGCTCACTTCATAAGTAAACTCGATGTCTCCGTTGAAGTGCTGTGAAGGCGTAACGGTAAAGGTGCCGTCACCGTTGTCCACGATAGAGGCATTCGGATCATTGGTTTCTAGCGCGGTTGCGTATAGGTCATCGCCGTCTTGGTCGCTAGCGTTTTCAAGCAGCATTTCTTGTGTCACGAGGATAGAACCATCCTCATCCACATCTGCCACGATTGGGGTTGCTTCTGGCGCGTCGTTGACGAACTCAACTTTCAAATCGATGTTCGCCGCCACCACATCGGTGCCATCGCTCACATCAAACGTTAGGTCGACATTACCAAAGAAGCCCTGTTCCGGCGTTAGCGTGTAAGTACCGTCGCCATTGTCTGTCACTTGAACCGTATCGCTTAAACTGCTCACGTTCACGACTGACAACTCATCGCCTTCAATATCCGTCGCTTGAGCCAGTAACTCTGCTTCGGTGATGGTAATTGCTTCACCATCTTCTGTGGTGAACGACAAATCAGGTACATCTGGCAGGTCGTTAACTGGGTTAACGGTTAGGTTCAGATCCGCAGCGACGGTTTCAATCGCGTCCGTCACGTCATAAGTAAATTCGATTTCACCAAAAAAGTTTTCACTTGGCGTAATCGTAAAGCTACCATCAGCGTTCTCAACGATGGTTGCATTAGGATCGTTGGTCGATAGGTTCACCGCTTCAAGGTTGTCACCGTCCACGTCCGTTGCGTTCGCCAACAAGTCTTCTTGGGTGATAGTAATCGAGCCATCTTCGTCCACTACCGCATCAACTGGACCGCTGACGTCTGGACCTTCGTTGACGATCTCAACATCGATCTTCGCGGTACTTGGTGCGCTTGCTTGACCATCACTAATGTCGAAGGTCAAGTTCACTTCACCATAGAAGTTAGAAGTTGGCTCGAAGGTAAAGGTGTTGTCGCCATTGTCCGTCAAAGTACCTTGTGACTGGTCAACAAGCAGTAGATTTTCGATATGCAGAATGTCGCCATCCACATCGGTCGCACCTGATAACAGGTCTTTTGCTTCGATGATGATGGTGCCGTTTTCTAGCATTTGAGTATGCAGCGGTGCACCAGGAACTGGCACATCGTTGACTGGAATAACGGTCAGGTCTAGGTGGGTATCTACTTCATCGGTGCCATCGAAGACTTTGTAATCGATGTCGACTTCACCATTGAAGTTTTCATTCGGCATAAAGGTGTAAGTGCCGTCGCCATTATCGACAAGCTCACCGTTATCACCGCTGTAAGAGATATCAGAAATAGACAGAGCATCGCCTTCCACATCACTTGCATTCGCAAGCAGATCGTCAGCGCTAAACGTAATGCCCACATCTTCGTCGGTTGACAACACAATCGGACCAGAAACAATTGGCGCATCGTTCACCGATTCGAAGTTAATGTTGATGATGTTGTCGTCAGTTAACTCACCATCAGTAACTTGGTAGCCAAGTTCAATCTCACCATAGAAGTTCTCATCCGGCGTGACCGTCCAAGTGCCATCGCCGTTGTCGGTCAATGTAGCGTGTTCGGCGTTTTCTCCCACCAGCTCTAGGTTCTGAATATCAAGAACGTCGCTATCGATATCACTCGCTTGTGCTAAAAGCTGCTCTTCTGTAATAACCACAGAGGCAAACTGCGTAGAACCTTCGGTATCGATGGTCACATTTGGCAGATCAGCGGTCAGTTCGATTTCACTGTCACCTTCACGGATATTCAGTTCTACCGTTTCAGTGATTTCCGTTCCGTCCACGCCAATAGATGTGAACACCGCTTCATCATGACAAGTTTGCGAAACCGTCATGTTTTGAACCACGTAAGTACCATTACCTTGAATCGTTCCTAACTCAAAGTAAGACACAGGCTCGTTCACCGTTAGGGTGTAATCCGTCTCATAGCTACCACGATCTTCTTTGTGGTAAGTCATTGAGTCGATCAAGTCACCCTCAGAGTTGAATGCTCGAATTTCGACTTCCGTAAAGTGGCGAGACTCTTCCATAAACCAACCGCCTAAGCCATCTAGGTGGAAGCTGATTTCGTTGATGTCTTGACCTTCAACCGTCACGGTGAGTTTTTCATCACCACTCAAACCTTGGCGGTCAGTATCACCAATACCGTGACCAATGTGTGTATTGCCATTCCAAGCACCCAGTGGATCATCATTACTTTGTACCGTTACGGTCAAATCACCATCGGTGAACTGGCGAGTATAAGGATCTACTTCTGTACCCCAATCATCAAGGCTGGCATTGTCATCAAAGGTACCGATTTGACTCGTATGAGTACCATTAGCTAGCGCTTCATCGTTTGGAATGAAGCGTACTTCGGTATCTGCAGGCACTTCTTGGCCCACTTCCAGTTGCACCCATTCATCGTTTAAATTTGCTTCGATGATGCCGTTTTCTGGTGCTTGATCGAGACGTAGCGCAGGCTCTTCACGCAGAGAAACCCCAACGGTTTGGTCTTCTTCTGCTTGAATGAAGATCTCGTCACCCGCTTCCGGTGCATCGTTGACAGGGTTAACCGTCAGATCTAACGTGGTTAGAACATCATTCTCACCATCACTAATGTTGTAAGTGAAGTCCAACTCACCGTTGAAGTTCTCGGTATGCGTAATGGTGAAAGAACCATCGTCATTCGCCACGATAGTTGCATCTGGATCATTGGTTTGCAGATTGGAAGCAACAAGATCATCGCCTTCAATGTCCGTTGCGTTAGCCAGCAACTGATCTTGAGTAATCGTAATCGCGTTGTCTTCATCCACTTCTGCTTGGATGCCAGAAGTCTCAGGGGCATCATTGACAGCGATAACATCAATGCCTGCTGTTGTTGTATCGGTTGCGCCGTCTTGGTCAATCACAACAACGTCTAGAGAAATACTACCATCGAAGTTTTCATTCGGCGTGAAGGTGTAAGTTCCGTCACCATTGTCGACAAATGAACCATCGCTGCCACTGTAAGTCACATCAGCCAGTGCCACGTCCCCTTCCACATCAGAAGAGTTCGCTAACAGTTGCTCGTCACTAATGGTAATTTGACCATCTTCTTGAACCGTATAAGACGTAGAACCTGCAACTGGCGGATCGTTCACAGGAGTCACGCTTACATCAATAAATGCAGGCGTCGAACCGGTGCCGTCAGACACATCAAAGGTGAACTGAACATCACCATTAAAGTTCTCATTTGGAGCGAAGCTGTAAGTGCCGTCACCGTTATCGGTTAGTACACCGTCCGTCCCCGTGTAGAGCACGTTTTCTATAGACAGATCATCGCCGTCGATATCAGACGCACCCGTCAGTAGATCGTCATCGGTAAACAGCAGTGTGCCGTCTTCTTCTACTGTAAACTGTTGATCTTGCGCTTGTGGTAAGTCATTAACAGGATTCACCGTGACATCCAAACCGACTTGCACCGAACCACCATCGTTATCAATGATGTCGAACGTGAGGTCTAAGTCACCGTTGTAATCCGCATCTGGTGTGATGGTGTAACTGCCATCATCGTTATATTGAATGGTTGCGTTGTCATCGTTCGACAGATTGATGGCTTCTAAGTTATCGCTATCAATATCGCCCGCGCGCGCCAATAACTGTTCTTGGCTCAAGGTAATTGAGCTGTCTTCGTTGATGGTGTAAGCCAAATCCCCCGATACTGGTGGATCGTTGATTGGCAGTACATCGACGTTAATATGCGTATCAACGGTTGCGCCATTCTCATCTTGAATGGTGACCCCCAATTGAACCTGACCATTGAAGTTCTCATTTGGTGCAAAGCTACAAGTGCCGTCGCCATTCACCGTGAAGATACCGTCGGATCCTTCATAGTTGATGCCAACAAGTTCAACATCACCTTCCACGTCCGAGGCGTTGGCAAGAAGTTGAGATTCACTGAACGTCAGTACCGAATCTTCATCAATAGTGTAAGACGTTGGGCCAGCAATAGGTGGATCATTTACCTCAAGAACAGTAATGCCCGCGGTCGTTTCGTCAATCGCTCCTTCTTCATCCACCACTATCACATCAAGGCTAACATCACCACTGAAGTTTTCGTTTGGTAGGAAGGTATAAGTACCATCACCGTTGTCTTGGAACACACCATCCGTACCACTGTATGACACACTGTCTACAGCAACCGCGCCTTCAATATCAGAAGAGTTCGCAAGCAGCTGCTCGTCAGATATCGTAATCGCGTTGTCTTCATTCACCATGTAAGAGGTGGAGCCCGCAACTGGCGGATCGTTCACTGGTGTGACACTTACATCAATGTCTGCACTGACTATTTCGGTACCATCCGACACATTAAAGCTGAAGTTCACATCACCATTGAAGTTTTCATTTGGTGCAAAGGTGTAAGTGCCATCACCGTGGTCAGTCAGCACACCATCCCCGCCTGTATAGCTAATACTTTCAACTGTTAAGTCATCACCATCAATGTCTGTCGCACCGGTTAGCAAATCGGCATCGGTAAACTGTAGCGTGCCATCTTCTTCAACGCTGAACTGTTGGTCTTGAGGCACTGGCAAATCATTGACTGGATTAACCGTCAGATCGGCGGTTGCTTGAATGGTGTCTGTGCCATCTGCAATGTTGAATTGGATATCAATGTCACCATTGAAATCCGCATCTGGGGTAATCGTGAAGCTGCCATCATCATTCGCCGTGACTGTCGCATTACCGTCAACGGTCAGGTCACTCGCGGTAAGGTCTTCGCCCTCGACATCAGACGCTTGAGAAAGCAACTGCGCTTGGCTCAGCGTAATTGAACCATCTTCGTCAACGTTGTAAGCCAAATCACCAGAGACTGGTGCATCATTAATTGGCAATACATTAACGTTGATCACCGTATCAACTTCCGCACCGTCTTCATCACGAATGGTCACATCCAGCTGAACTTGCCCATTAAAATTCTCATTTGGGGCAAAGCTACATGTGCCGTCACCGTTAACCGAAAAAATACCATCCGGACCTTCATAACTAATGCCAACAAGCTCAACATCACCTTCCACATCAGAGGCATTCAGCAGCACTTGCGATTCACTAAAGATCAGCACTGAATCTTCATCAATGGTGTAAGAAGTCGGACCAGCTACTGGTGGGTCGTTCACTTCCAGAACCGTAATACCAGCAGTGGTAGCATCTGTTGCGCCTTCTTCGTCAGCGACGACGACATCAAGCGTCACTTCGCCATTAAAGTTTTCATTTGGAGAGAAGGTGTATGTACCGTCGCCATTAATTTGAAGGACACCATCGCTGCCAGAGTAGCTCACGCTATCTATCGAAACTCCGCCTTCTAAATCCGAAGAGTTTGCCAACAGTTGCGCATCAGAAATGGTAATGGAATTGTCTTCATGAACCGTGTAAGACGTTGAGCCTGCCACCGGAGGATCGTTTACTGGCGTGACGCTCACATCCACATTGGCTGAAACCGTATCTGCGCCGTCAGACACGTCAAAGCTAAAGTTCACATCGCCGTTGAAGTTCTCATTTGGCGCGAAGCTATATGTGCCATCGCCATTGTAAGTTAGAACGCCGTCGGTTCCTTCATAGCTGATTCCCGTTACAGAAAGGTCATCGCCTTCAATGTCGGTCGCACCTGCAAGCAGATCTGCATCGGTAAATTGAAGCGTGCCATCCTCTTCCACACTGAATTGCTGATCTTGAGGTACTGGCAGATCGTTGATTGGATTAACAGTCAGGTCTGCGGTGGCTTGAACGGTATTAGTGCCATCTGAGATATCGAAGCTGATATCGATGTCACCATTAAAGTTTTCATCTGGCGTGATGGTAAAGCTGCCGTCGTCGTTTTGTGTGACTGTGGCATTACCATCAACCGTCAAACCCGTTGCGGTTAGGTCATCGCCTTCCACATCGGAAGCTTGCGACAACAATTGCTCTTGGCTCAAACGAATCGATCCATCTTCGTCCACTGAGTACGCTAAGTCACCAGATACAGGCGCATCATCAACAGGCGTTACACTCACATCAATATTGGCGGAGACCGTATCTGTGCCATCAGACACATCAAAGCTGAAGTTCACCTCACCATTGAAGTTCTCATTTGGCGCGAAGGTATAAGTACCGTTGCCGTTGTCGGTTAAGATACCGTCGCCACCATCGTAGCTTACGTCTTCAACCGTCAGATTATCGCCTTCAATGTCAGTTGCACCGGCAAGGAGGTCTGCGTCGGTGAATTGCAATGTACCATCTTCTTCAACACTGAATTGCTGGTCTTGAGGAACTGGCAAATCATTGACTGGATTAACGGTAAGGTCTGCGGTGGCTTGGACGGTATTTGTGCCGTCTGAGATATCGAAGCTGATATCAATGTCACCATTAAAGTTTTCATCTGGCGTGATGGTAAAGCTGCCGTCGTCGTTTTGTGTGACTGTGGCATTACCATCAACCGTCAAACCCGTTGCGGTTAGGTCATCGCCTTCCACATCGGAAGCTTGCGACAACAATTGCTCTTGGCTCAAACGAATCGAGCCGTCTTCGTCTACCGAGTAAGCAAGGTTGCCAGAAACTGGCGCATCATCGACTGGCGTGACACTTACATCAATATTGGCAGAGACCGTATCCGTACCATCGGACACATCAAAGCTGAAGTTTACATCGCCATTGAAGTTTTCATTTGGTGCAAAAGTGTATGTACCATTGCCATTGTCGGTCAGGATGCCGTCGCCACCGTCGTAGCTAACGCCTTCAATTGATAGATTGTCACCTTCAATATCAGTGGCACCAGCAAGAAGATCTGCATCAGTGAAGATCAAGGTGCCATCTTCTTCCACCTCAAAAGCCTTGTCTTCTGGCACTGGCGCATCATTGATTGGACGAACGGTTAAATCAATCGAGCTTGATACCGTTTCTTGCCCATCGCTGATATCAAACGTTAAATCGAGTTCGCCATTAAAGTCCGCTTCTGGAACAACCGTGAACGTGCCATCACCGTTGTCTTGGACGGTTGCGTTTGCCCCAACTTGCACATTCGAAGCAACCAGATCATCGCCATCAACATCACTTGCGTATTCGAGTAGTTGCTCCTGAGTGAAAGTAATTGTGCCATCTTCGTCCATGATGTAAGCCAGATCTTGCTCAACTTCTGGTGCATCATTTTCACCTTCTACATTAATCTGGAAGGTTTCACTGGTGGTTTCCGAATCGAAATCATCTTCCACCTGAGTGGTGGTTTCTTCGCTAAAATCCTGCACATCAACCGCAAAGGTTTCTTCTGTGGTTTCTGAATCTAAATTGTCGCCACCTTGCGAACCTTCAGAATCCGAAGAGGAAGCACTTGGCGCTGCGGATGTCTGCACCGCTTGGCCTTGCACGTCATTGCCTTCTGCATCATTACCACCTTCTGAACCAGAGGCATCACCGCCACCGACAGCTTGCGCGCCTGCCCCCGATGCACCGCCGCTGCTGCCTGCCGCTTCTTCACCAGATCCGCCGTCTGATGCCACACTGTCTACAACGTTCGATTGGGCCGCATCGGAACCACCACTACTTTCTGGTGAATCTTCTTGAACTGCACCACCGGAGGCCGAGGCTTCTTCCTCTGCACCTGCACCACTTGGGTTGTCTTCCATCGCCTGATTGGCTTCGTCCGCCGCGTCAGTATTTTCTGCGCCAGTTGCTACCGTAGAAGCAATCGTATTTTGTTGATTTTGTTGATTCTGCTGCTGGGAGGGCGTACCCGTATCATTGGTTTCCGTTTGTTCTACCGCATCATTTAGGTCTTGATTTTGGTTATTTTGATTGTCGTTACCTGCCATTACAGCCTCCGTTGCTATTAGCTAACTGATCGTGTTTAGAGGCAGTAAAGGACACCATTCTGGAAAACCAACTTTTTTATACAACTTTTTTATACCTTTTTGGTTTAACCCAAAAAAATAGGTAGAAAAAAAATTTGAAAACTAGGTTTAAAGATCCTTAGTTGTTGTCATTAAAGCAATTAGGGCGGTTGAACAATGATAAACATGACGAATTTGTTGCGCTCAGTCGACAACAGCCACAAAGGGCTGCAATTGCTATTGGGAGATTTTTACAAGGATTTCGCAGGTGCGGCAATGAACATCGAGATGCTCCATCAGCACAACCGTTTCGACGAGTTAAACGGCTACGCAAAGAAATTAAAGACCATCTTAGTCCTACTGTGTGACGATGACTTACCACCTAAGATGGCAAAACTAGAACACTTGAGTAAGCATTGCTTTCCTGCCCCGGAAGAACTTATTGAGGACATAAAAACCGAACTTCAAAACGTAAATCAACAGATCAGGCAGATGTTAGACATTGAGAATTCAATCGATGACGGTACCGATGATGAATAACCGAGGTGGATGATGAGCAATAAGCAGATCGAACATCACCTCAGAAAAGCGCTCGTATCAAACAATGAGGCTTCTAAGGTAACCGCAGACGACACCATCGTACTCGCCAGTGCCATGACCAGCGTACACAAAACGTTGTTGATCATCTTTCTCCTTGCACTAGTGGCTATCGCGGTAGCATCCCAAGCGCGCATCGATATTGTAGTGTCAGTGCGTGGGGAATTGTTATTGGAATCAGATGTGGAAAAAGTCCAACATTTAGAAGGCGGGATTCTAGAAGAAATGCTGGTACGCAAAGGTGAAGTGGTTTACGAAGGCCAGCCGATTGCGCGCCTACGCTCATTAGATCGCAACACTCAACTCGATACGGTCACCACGGAAATTACTCAATTAGAACTGGATAAGCTTCGTTATGAGAGTTTGCGTGACATGTTAGAGCCCGACTTTTCCGCTTATATCGATAAATACCCCGAACTTGTTCAAGTCAACATGAATACGTGGCAGCAAGAGTTCTCTAAAAACCGTTCCAATGAAGAACTGATTACTCACGACATCAAACACAAAAACTCGCTGATCGACTCGATGTTAAAACGTCGTAAAAGCTCGGAAAACCAACTTTCTTTGATCCGCAAACAGCTCAACATCAAAAACACGCTCTACAAAGAGGAAATGGCCTCCTACGTTGATGTACTCAATATGCAGGTTCAAGAATCCAATATGGTTCGAGAAATTGAAAACTTGGATGAGTCGGTGATGAACGAACGCTTTCAGCTCGACAAACTGGAAAAGCAATACCGCGATTTAGTAGAGAACCGTAACTCGGAATACCAAGCTCAAATTATTCAGGCAAATAAAGATCTCAAGCTAAAACGTATCTTACGCCCACAACATTCCGATAAAGTCGATCGACTCGTAGTATACGCCCCCGTCGATGGCGTTGTCGATAAAGTGCACTTCAACTTCCGCTCTGCGGTCATTCCTCCGGGTGAAAGTATTGCGGACATTGCGCCAATTAATAACTCCCTTCACGGTGAGGCGAAGATCCCACGTAAAGACATGGGTTTCGTCGAAATCGGCCAAGCAGTTAAAGTGAAGATGGACACCTACAACTTTGCCAAATACGGATTTTTAGAAGGCCGAATTGCCTCTATCAGCCGTTCATCCTATGAAGAAGAAGATGCAGAATTCTATCTTGCTGAAATCCAAATCAGCCAAAATTTTCTAGAACGAGGGGGCACGCAATACAAGTTATCCCCTTATATGGAATTCACCGCCGATGTGAAAACAGGTTCTCGTCGGGTTATCGAATACGCTGCGAAGCCAGTGATGTCGGCTATCGAAGATGCGTTCGATGAGAGGTAATGAATGAGCGGGAAACCTTCTTATAATATTTCTGTTCCGGTTATGCGCCTAGCCATTGCATTTAGCATGGTGCTGGCCGCTCTCGCCTTTTATTTGTATGTTTCTTGGGGAAAAGTCGATTCGGTTGAGCAAGTACAAAACGCCCCTTTGTTGGTTCAAGCTCAGAAACTGAATCAAACCATCGAACTCGATATTCAAACGCTTCAGCGCTGTTTAGGTGCACGTTATTGCAGTACGACGGAGCTAGATTTTGATGTTCTAAAGAACGAAATTGACCAATTTAAGTCTCTCGCTTCGCTGAATAAAACCGAGTTTAGCTTGGTGGGTGCGACCGAATACTCGCAACTCGAACTCGCGATTAATCGCTTTTCCGACAGCTCAAAAACACGGGACGATGTTTTGGCGTTGTATCTATCGCTCACCAATAATTACCTACAAATGGACGACAACTATCGCACCATGTTTAACAATCACGCCAGCGATCTGATGCGAGAAAAGAACGAGTTCTTCATCTGGTTATTTATGGTAGTAGTGGTTCTTGTGGCTATCGTTGTTTTCTCCAATTTGATTGCGATCCTAAAGCTCAAAAAATCAAGCACCAATGAGCGCGATATTGACCAAGAATTCGACGTGCTTTACCAAGAACTCAAACAACTGGATTTGCAAAGACTCGAAGAGTTATTGAATGAAGTGAGCATCAATCCGAAACAACGCCAGATCTATTCTCACCTCAAATTAATATTCACCAAGCTAGAAGAGCAGAAACGAAACAACGATCTTTACAAACAGCTGTATGCGCTGATCGGTTATGAGATTCGCGGGATCACCAACACCATTAACGGCGGCGTGCAATATTTGGTGCAAGAAACCAATGAAAGCGGAGTTTTGATGGCGCAAGACATTACCTCTGCGGCCAACACGCTCTCGGAACTGGCTGAGAACTACAACCGCCTGATATCTCAAGGCACGGAAAGTAAATCCAAAGAGTTTTCACTGCTCAATGTATTGAGTGAATTGATGCTGCACATCAACGCAAAAGTTCAGCGTAACGAAAGTGAGCTGGATTGCTTGATCTCAGATAATCTGCCAAACCGCGTGGCAGGCCAATCCACCAGCCTATTTTGGGTATTGTTCCTACAACTATCGAATGCCATCCAACTCAAAGCCGATAAGAAACTGTTCGTCACCATTGAATCGGGCGCGGCGTCAGACATTGAAAACACCCGCCTGACCATCAATCTAAACTTCTTAACCACACTGGATGTGCCGTTTGCCAAGCTCAATACCCTGCACTGGAGCGACCATAAACAGCACACCGCAACCAAAGACGATTTGGCGAAAAGCGTACTGAAAAATTACGGCTATTACGAGAGCCATTGGTATCAATCGGGCAATCAGGAACGTTTTCAAATTCAGCTCGATTTAAAAGCCAAAAGCTTCCACACCGAGAAAACTCGCTTCGACAATAAACGTTTATTGCTGTGTGCCAACTCTCAGATTCGCATTGATGTGATGAACAAAATGCTGGTCAATTTGGGATTGGAGATCACACCGATTCGCACACCGAACGAACTCTTCTCTGCCGCAAAAACCTTTGGCGAATACGATGCCATCATGCTGACCGATACGTTCGAGCCAAACAAACTGCCCTCACTGAGCAAAACCGTGAAATCGCAACTGCGCAATCACCCGAACACTAAGCTGTTACTCTCTGTGACCAGCACTCAACAAGCCCAAGAAAGCCATGCCTTTGTCGACAAGATCATAAACTCCCCTGCCATTCCTTATGAGTTTATCCCTAACCTGCTTGCCATCATGGAAGCAGAAGCGTCTGAAGAACAGATGGAGAACAGCTCATTCCTTATCGTAGAGGATGATCGAGTTCAGCAGATTCTGCTCAAACGTATTCTGAGTAAACAAGAGTACGAAGCCGAAACCGTAGGCGATGGTGCCGATGCGGTTCAGCATTTCATGAACCAGCGTTCCGACATCATTTTTATGGACTGCATTATGCCCGGCATGGGCGGCATTGAAGCCACCAAACGCATTAGGCAGTTCGAGCAAGAAAGCGGACAAAACCCATGCACCATCATTGGTGCAACCGCATTGACCAGCAGTAATGAACACCAAGCTTGTATCGAAGCTGGGATGGATTACGTGATCAGTAAACCTTATAAGAACGACGAAATCATCAAGGTGATCAACAAATATGTGGCGGTACAAAAACTTAACTAGCGGCGTGCTCGCCACGCTAGTGATAAGCCTATCCCCTTGGGCACTGGCGACAACCTTGCTTGAGGCGGTTCAACTCGGCCTTGAAAACAACCTCTCTCTTCGCGCGAGCGATAAAGGCGTGGAAGAAAACGAATACAACATCGGTATTAGTCGCTCTAAGTTTCTGCCTTCACTTAACGGCGCTGCCGATACGACATGGAATGAAAACGAAACCTTGCTAACAGGCACGCCTGATACGAGCTCTAGTTACAACTCAAACAGCTACAGTGTTTCTTTGTCGCAATCGGTATTCAATCTTGGCGATATCTTCAAATACGGCACCGCCAAGCTCGACTTCAATATCGAAGAGATCAAACACGAGAACAAAATCCAGAGCACGATTTCAGACATCGCGTCTCAGTACTTCGAATACTTGAAGAACAACGCTCAAATCAAAGCCACACTGGTGGAGCTAAAATCGTCAGAAACTCGCGAACGCCAAATGCGTCGTAACGTGGAATTAGGTAATACCGCAGCCAGTGAGTTGTACGAAGTTATCGCACAAAAAGAAGGCATAGCAAACCGATTAAGAACGTTAGAGAAAGATCGCCGAGTGATACTCAATGGGCTTTCAATTCAAATCCAATACCCAATCACGCCTTCACAAGACATCTATGAAAGCGTGCCATTAGCAGAAATCAGCGAATCCGAACAAAGAGCAATTCTTGAACAGGCCTTAAAGCTTAACAACGATTTATTAGTCGCGAAGAAAACCGTCGAACGCAGCCGCAGAGGCTTAAAAGAAAGCGGTTCCAACTTCTTACCGACAGTGTCACTTTCAGCCAGTTATCGACACGATGATGCGAACAACTACGACCGAACCGACCCAACCGCCACAGGTGAAAGTAATTCCACCAGCGTTGGGTTGAACTTAGCCGTACCGATTTTCTCTGGGGGCTCGGACTACTACGGATACCAAAAGTCTTCGACAGCGATCGAGCGTACCGAACTTCTCTATCAAGACTCCTTATTCACTACGCGCAATAGTGTGAATACATCGGTCCTGAACATCAATGATTTCTCACGCTCTATTGGCAGCTATGAGAATATCATTCGTGCAAACTACGCCTCTTATAAGGGCATTCAGCGAGCCTACCAATTGGGTACTCGTACCATCACCGATTTACTCGCAGCAGAAAGCAAACTGTTCAGTGCCCTTCGTGATTACGAAAGCGCACGTTATGACTATATCATCGAAACCATCAAGCTTGAGCAAATCAAAGGCGTCCTGTCGATTCAGTCAATAGAGAGCATCATGCAGCTTATGGAAGATATTGCCGGGCGTAATAATCAAGACTTGGTGCCTAAACACCTTCTCTCCAATCCATCGATAAAGAAAGGAGGCCACAATGCAAACTGAGCACTTTTCCCAAAAAATCAATGTGGCCGATAAGTTTTACCTCACCTTTTCCACGGTCATTTCGACCTTGTTTGGTTTGGTCTTGCCCTTTTCGATTCTGATCATCTTTGACCGAGTCTTACCCAATCAAGCCAAAGATACCTTATTCCTGCTATTCGCCATTATCCTGATCACCATCTTCCTTGATTATCACTTGAAGAATCAGGAAGAGAAGATCTCCTCGGTGATCATGAAGCAATTCGAAACCAACCTGACCAACAAGGTCTTTCAATCGATTTGTTTGGCTGAGATTTCTAAATTTCGACGATTGGAACCGGGCGAATACTTGGAACGAATTTCTACCATACCGGAAATAAAATCTTTCTTTGGTGGCGAGTCAGTACGGGCGTTAATAAATCTTGCCGTGAGTATCTTAACCATTCTTATCATCGGTCTCATCAACGTGTGGGCTGGCGTGACCATTCTGTTGGCGTCCATCATCTTGGCAATATGTGCATTAAGCTTGTCTAAACAAAAAATAGATAGCCTACAAAACAAGTCCGACATTGAAGGCTTAACCACATCGAAAATCATCGAAATCATATCGAGTCCACTGGATATCAAAGCACGAAACATGGAGTACCGAGTTGAAAGCTTGATGACCCAAATGGTCGAAGAACGTGAAATCGAAAACATCAAATACGAGCAAATTGAATCTAACTTCGGCTTGATTTTATCTCTCATTCAACAGCTTTCTATTGCGTGTGTGGTCGTAGTACTCGCTACCGCGGTTATCAATATGCAGTCGAGTCAAGGCATCATGGCGGCCATCATCATGTTGACGAACCGTTACTTCGCCCCTTATCAACAAGTGATGCGCACCGCCAGTCGTTGGGAATTGAACAAACTCCATATTCAGCGCATTGCGGAGTTATTGGAACTAGCAGCGTCGGTGGAACACCAACATGAAACAACAGAAGTTGAACGTATTTCGGTCAAGTATTCAGAAAAGCAACGGATCGAATTCGAACGCGGCCAAGCGTATCTTCTCACTGGAAAAAGTGGTGCAGGAAAAACCCATCTCGCCAACTGCATTACCCGGCAAAACACCGACAACAAGTTGGATATATTAATCAATGAGACACCTCTGGATGAGATGAACTACAACGTCTGGCGCAACAGCGTTTTGATGGTGGATAAAACCAGCTCCTTTGTTGAAGGGACCATCATCGACAATCTGACGTGTTTTCGCCCAAGCTTAAACAACACGGCCTTTGCTTTATGTGAAACCATGAATATTAAGGCGCAAATCGATGCGTTACCTGCAGGTTTCTATACCGAATTGAAAGGTCATATGCGCAATCCATTTTCTCGCCAAGTCGGCTATGCCCTACTCTTGGTTCGCGCCCTACTTGCCAACAAACGCGTGTTGATCTTCGACGACATTGACTGTGTTTATGACGATGATTTTGCTCGTCTGGTGCTCACCAGTACTGCCTACCGTGCCAACGACAAAACCCTTATCATTGTGAGCAACAAAATGGACAAGCTCAATCACCGCCTAAAACGAGTAAAACTAACCGGAGGTGACCAATGAGCATACTGGTCGACTTCAACAATGTTCCTCAACGTTTACTGGATTTCGAAGCACGCAGCTACGATGAACGTTATAACCAATCCCCTCTGCTTCGTGGACTGGCTTACACGTTAATCGCTCTCGAATGGGAAGGAACGCCTTCCATTCTTAGCGACGCTTTTATTCCAAAACCAAAGGACAGTGACAGCTTTACCGCCACCATAGAGCGACTCGGTTACCGATGTGACGTAACCAAACTAAAAACATTGGAACACATCGAAGGTCACCCTCACCCATGCTTTATTGAAATCGAAAACCTTACTGCGATTTTCTTGGGTACTAGAGATGGCAAACTGATCCTATTTGATTACACCAACAACAACACGATTGAGTACCCATTGTGTAAAAAGCCTTGTTTATTGGTGTCCATCAGTGAGTACTCCCGCCTATTCCGTGAACCACCACCAGAGTCACAAGACCGCAGTAACTGGATTAAGTACGCGTTCTATCGCTACAACAATGAACTCAAAAGCTTGATTATTCTCAGTTTTGTCATCAGTATTCTGGGCGCACTCCAACCTTTCTTCATCATGAGCGTGTACAACTTTGCGTTAACGTCTAGCTCTCAAGCAACCCTGTACTGGCTGACGTTGTTTGCGATTATTGTTGGTTTCTCCGAATACTTTTTTAAGAAGATGCGAGTCAACATTATTGCCACTTCCGGCAAAGACTTGGCAGTGCATATTTCTCAAGCAGTCATCTCTAAGCTGTTATGGCTCCCTTATGCCATGACATCCACCGCTGGTGTTTCTTCTCAGTTAGCACGTTTAAAAGACATTGATACCTTCCGCCGATTAGTGACCGCAGAATCGACCTTAAGCTACTTTGATATGCCTTTCGTCATCGTATTCATCGTTGCCATCGCAATCATGTCTGGTACTGCGGCGTTGGTGGTGATGGCGGGCTTAGTCTTGATGTTGGTATTCTGTGTTTACTCTCGTTATATCTATTCGCAAGCCACGTCAAAAAGTTCACGAGCCAATGCCATGGTCTCTTATCAATGGAACGAAATTCTTCGCGGAATTAAAACCGTTCAGGGCTTACCGCTACTGCGAGTGATTCAATCTCGTTTCAGTGCTTCTCATCTTCAAAGCACCAATGATGCGGAAAACGTTGCAGTTACGAACAGCAAAGTTCAAGCCGCAGGTGGCAGCTTGATTCAAGTCATCGGTACGGCCAGCATCGTAACCGCGGTAATTGGGGTAATGGACGGCACTTCAGACGCGGGAGCCATGCTGGCAACGGTCATTTTAGTCTGGAAAGCATTAGGCCCTATCATGGGCATCTATAATTCCATTTCTAAATTCCAATCGATTAAGGCGTCATCCGCACAAATCAACAACCTCATGTCGATGAACGATGACAAGCTGACGCTGGAGAAAAGCCCTCCGATCCGTCTCTTCCAAGGCAGTATTGTCGGCAGCGGTGTGAGCCATAGATATACAGGCGCGGCCACAGGCTTAACCAATCTGGGCTTTAAGATTGCGCCAGGCGCGAAAGTGGTGATTTGCGGCCCAACAGGTTGCGGTAAAACAACGCTGATTTCTATCATCGCGGGGCTAGAAGACCGCTACCAAGGTGCCGTTTCCGTAGATGGATACAACATTAAACAGTTCAACAGTTATCGCTATCGGACGTCCATTAATTACATTCCATTTAATCTGCATATCTTCGAAGGTTCATTGGAAACCAACTTCATCCTACACAACGGGCTTATCCCAACAGAGAAAATGCAAGAAATGGTGAGCTTCTTTGAGCTCGATGAATGGCTACCAGAAGGGCTAAACACCCAGCTTAGCGTAGATAAATGTAAGAACTTACCTAACGGGATTCAACAGAAGCTTCGCCTTGCATTAGGGCTTGGCAGTTGCGAGCAATCGCTGATCATTATTGACGAACCCTTTAACGGTGCCGAGCAAGAGAACGCTCAATACTTCAACCGTTTGTTCACCGACAAACTGCTCAACAAAACAGTGATTTTCTCCACTAATGATCCTGGATTAATTGCCACATCAAATATGAGTTTAGTGTTGGAGCCGGATGGGAATTTGAAGTATTTTGGCTTAACAGACAAATACTTAAACAGTTTAAGTTAAGACTGTGGCGCTTATTCACAAATCCAACATTACTTAGTGAATGCAATTGACAAACATATAGACCAAAGAGATGATTCGCATGGACAAGGCGTATGATAAGGGATGAAATGTACACATTCGTTGCTGACAAACTCGATGCCGTTTATTTATCAGCGATTCCAGACAACCATGAATTTCAGAATTGTGACGTCCCTGAGGAAGAGCTCGAGATACGAGAAATCATAGACGTTTGGTATGAAGATGCCTTTTTGCCTGACTTCAACCTCCAGCGCATTGAAATCGACAACAAAGAGAAATTAATCAAGACCCAGAGTCATGTCTTACGCACAGACACGGCCACCCTTGCCTTTCTGCTCAAAAGTCGAGTTTACCAAGCCGCTCTTAAAAGAGTCCTAAGCGTATGGAGTCGAGAACAAGCTGCCAAAACTCAATTGCAATTGGTGTTGCTGTCTGTCGAGAAAATGAAAAAGCCAGCTAATATCTAGCTGGCTTCAAGACAATTCACTTTGGATTGGCAGCCCTACACCCACCCATCAAATTTCAAACGTTTTTGAATACGCTCAACGGCTTCTATCTGCATTTGGCGTACTCGTTCATTCGAGACATTAAGCAAACCACCCACTTCAGAAAGTGTCTTAACGCTGTGTTCAAACAAGCCAAAGCGATGGATTAACACTTGTTGAAGCTTGATTGGCAACGTGTTGACCACATGCTCTAGTGCTTGAGTAAAGCACTGGTCTTCGCAGTCTTGTTGAGGGTCCGGCGTATATTCACTCTCACATTGGTCAAGAACAAACGGGGCTTGTTGCAAATCAACCGTGGTAGAAACATCAATAAAGCCACTCAAAGCGACCAATTCATCGACTCGCTCTACCTTTACGCCAGAACAATCTGAAAGCTCTGAGATAGAAATGTCTTTACTCATGTTTTTACTCGCATCGTGCTTTTTAGATGCAAGACTGTTTATCTCTTTGCAAACATGAGCTGGTAATCGAACCGTGCGACCATTATTCATCAATGCCGATTCGATATTTTCGCGAATCCACCATACAGCATAAGTCGAAAAGCGAAAGCCCGGCTCTGGATCATACTTATCAATGGCTTTGATCAAACCAATGTTCCCCTCTTCAATCAAGTCAAGCAGGGTAAAGTTGTTACCTGTGCGCTTTAAGTAGCTTTTCGCAATCTTAACCACCAAGCGCAAATTGGATTCAATCATTACCTCACGTGCTTCTTTATCCCCTGCGCGATTGCGTTGGGCGTAATGCAGCTCTTCTTCACGTGAAAGCAAGTCAATACCGACAATATCTTTGAGATAATGCGCGTAAGGATCTTTAGCGGTAGCAATAGAATCTTTTATTGGCATCTTATCCGTGACACCTCGGGACCTAGCATAACATTCGTTGTTCATTTCCCCGTCCTTATCAAGCCAACTTTTTTTATTTAGTTCTATGACTACTTTCTTTCATGGCTCATCAATATGCCACAAAACGAATATCATTCATTTTATGTTGAGTGTAGACAAGGCTTGTCGCTTTACCAAAGTTTTGCATGTAATCTCATGCCAAATAGGTAACGAGAAAGTAAAAGCGTGAGCAACACGTCATTTATGGAGTGACGTGCGGTATTGAGTTAACATTGGGTTTGATAAAGCAATCTCACTTTGTTTAACATCAAAAAATTCGATGTTAAACAAAATGTTATGGGTTAATTTAGATATTAACGAACAACGACGTTGCAGGCGCTCCACCGAATAAGCTACAACTTGCACCATTGAAGCTTTGAATAACGGTGAACAGCAGCTAGTTAATAACTGCTCGTCAAACCTAAAAAACACAAGTGGTCATCATAGTAACTTGTTGAAAAGGTCATGAGGTTGAGTGAGCTTAAGTCAAAGCTCAGACCGGTATTGTAGGCATTTCTTGTAAAGCTCAACGTTTTGGTATCAATGGTCAGAATGCCAAAAAAATAACAATAAAAACAAGAAATTAAAATTGCCAGAGCAAGAGTGGCATCACACACAGCGAGAGCTCATTCAAAAATTTATTGAACTTTACGAAGTAGCGGCTCAACGTTACTTCTATTTATAATTTGAAAGACGGCGCGATTCTTACCGCTTGCTTTGCCACGATACATAAGTTGGTCAGCATCTTGTAAGTTGATTGCTGCGTTAAACTTGGGATAAAAAGCGCAGCCAAGGCTTACACTGACCTGTATGACTTTTCCATCCAACCATATGGGGGAGCAATAGATTTGAGTACAAATTTCTCTGGCTAGCACTTCCGCCTCTTCAGCAGAAAGCGCCGCCGTTACCAAGGCGAATTCTTCCCCGCCAATACGCGCAAGCGTCATTCGTTCATCAGTAACAGATTTCGCCGTATTGGCGACAGCAACAATCGCTCTATCCCCAACTAAGTGACCAAATTGATCGTTAATTGACTTAAAGTCATCGATATCAAACACCATCACAGTAAGGTTGCTACGAATGCCACTCAAGGTAGAAAGCCGCTCAATTAAATGGCGGCGGTTATTGAGCTTTGTTAAAGGGTCGGTCAGGGTCAGCTCGAATAATTGTTGGTTGGCGAGAGTCAACTGCCGGGTTCGTAGCTCGACAGTTCTCTTTAATGAAAAGATATGGAACATCGCAGCAACAACTAATGCAAAGATCGCGACAGGGACAAGATAAGTTGGGTAAACAGTCCTAACATGAATCCAACGACTTAGAATTCGGTCTCGGTCTGTTTCTAGCACCGTATCAAAAGCCCGGGAGATATCTTTGATTGGCATGGTGCTGTTCTCACTAGCGGCAATTCTCAAATCCTTGCTGTAAAGGTGTAATGCTGGAACGAAGGTAATTGTATCTGGCGATGTCGCCATATAAAAATTCGCTACTTGCATGTCTGCGACAAACAAAAATATCTTTCTCTCTACAACAGCCCGTAACATTGCATCATTATTCGGGTAGAGCTCAATGATCGCGTTGGGGTACCTTTTCCGGATGAAGAACTCTTCATACCCTCCTTTTACAACACCGACATCCATGCCTTCTCCCCTCTCCAATACGGCATGCACATCGACACCGAGTACGTCTTGATTGACGTAAAGCTGAGTTTCAATTGGCATAATCACTGAGCCAAAATCTAGATATTTGTCTCTTTCTCGGGAATAAATTAGCCCGGCGTGAATGTCTGCGCTTCCCTCCTTTACCGCTTGTAGTGATTCATCCCAGTCAAGCAAAAGAAATTGAACATCTAGATCGTTACGAGTTGCAAATTCTCGCCAAAAATCAATTAAGATGCCTTGAGGCTCACCATCTGGTGTTAAGTAAGAAAATGGCTTCCATGCTTTAGAATTAGTGACGATAAGCGTTTCCCGCTTGACTTCATGGCTTACAGACACATCGCTGTATAACACAATTATGAGCAGCCATAACATAGTTAATACCGTGCTTTTTCGACCATTAGTACTATAACGTCTGGGGGACATACCGACTTCTCATCAACCTTTTCAGAAATAAGTTCTACTACTTGCATAGAACTTAAGGTATAGCAGACAGTTTTTAGTTGGAAAGAAGTGCTTATTGATATGAATCTAAATTAATGCCTTTATCCTGAAAAATGGTACTTTTTTGCGATATTATTTTATTAATCAATAGCAAATTGTTATGAGATCTATATGAATGAAAGTGGGCCGCAACCGTAATGGTTATGCAGAATACCATTCCACATTGTAAACACCTGACGCAGCCCACAAAAACACATAAAAAATGTAATGATTATTCGCTCGATAACAACGGTTTTGTTAACTTACGCGCAATTTTTTGTGACCCGAATTTTTCGCTTTCGCTATGCCTTCTCAATATAGAATTAACAAAATCGTCGAAATTGGCGATACATTGCACCGTAGTGGTTGCGCACCATACAAAGTAGAGAAGTACACTCAACACTACGCAAAAAAGCACGGTGTCGATGTGATGATCCAAGCGACGCCTACTGCGATCAACTACCAGTTTCCCGATGACAACAATGCCGTAGTCCTAAAACGCCTAAAACCTGCGTCAATTAATCTAAGCTTGTTGGCGAACACCATTATTCGGATCAATCAACCGAGCAGCGATCCCGTCCCTGAACCTGCGGGCTACCCGCCTTGGGTCATTGCGCTTGCGAACATGGGCATACCACCAGCGTATTTAATGCTAGTAGGCAGTACATTAGAAGCCGTTGGTTTCGCATTTATACTCGGTTTTATGGTGTGGGGCTGCCAGCAGGTCTGTCGTGCTCGACGCGCAATAGCCGTAGAATTCATTGCCGCCCTATTTACTGGCATCATCGTCGCCTATCTTTCCAGCACAGGTTTACCTATTCCGGTCTGGGCATTGTGTATCGCTACCATTGTCTTATTCGTGCCCGGATTATCGATCGCCAACTCACTTGAGTGTTTAGCGTTTAATGATTTGGTTTCCGGAACAAGTTTGCTCGGACAATGTGCGCTCACATTAATCAAACTGTTTGTCGGAATCACTATGGGTCTCAATATTGGCGAGGCGATTTGGGGACAAGCGCAATCCATCGCGTATACCAACGAGATCCCCATTTGGATGCACATCAGCGGCTTGTTTTTAATCTCTGCTTGCTTAGGTGTGATTTTTAATGCCCGTATGATCGACATTTTGCTGGGCTTGCCCGTCGCTATGCTTGGGATGTGGGGTCCTTTTTACCTTGGATTCGAAAGTGGTTGGGTGGTAGGCACTTGGGTAACAACGGTGTTGATCACGTTATATGGCACTTGGATAGCGAAAAAGATGGACCTAACTGGGTCCATTTATATTGTCCAAGGCATCATCATTTTGGTTCCGGGCAGTCGCGTGCTGGTTAGCGCGAGCCAATCTGTGTTTGAGCAATCGATTCTGCCAATACCAAGCATTGGCCTTTCTGCCCTGTTTATGTTCTCGGCCATCGTTGCCGGACAAATCACCGCGTACTCCATCTACTCGCCAAAAATCGAACGCTAACCAACGTCGATGCTTCAGACATGAAAAAAGCCCTATTCAAAATCCACTGTAGTGAGAACTTTGAATAGGGCTCTTTGCCTCTATGCTTCGCTTTTCTGTTAAAACTGCCTTTCCCTTTCTTCGCTTTTACTACTCGTGTTCTGAATAGTTGACTGGTTACTACTGCTTTTAGTGCGTTATCTTTGATTTCGCCTCGGCCGAATTCGGTATCTTGATGACATTCATTCAGCTGAGGATTCGTTTTTTTCTTTGCCATAAGTCCTCCGCAATGGTCGAACCAGATTGGACAATAATTTTCGAAAATAGTCAAATTTGTAGAATTAAATTCATTTTATTCGTCAAAAACTTCACAACAACGTCATTTATTTGAAATTTCATCAAAAACACAGTGGTTAAAAAGTGACTAAATACAAATATTTGCCCTATAAGCACCAATATATGTTGACTCTGCCTGTATTTAACCTAGACTCTCTCACGGCTAGAAAGAAAGTTCTTTGTTTTCACATTTCGTTGGATTACTCGTAATTCCCCCGTCCTGTGGTACGCAATAGCAATTTATTTTTCCACGCTATAAGCGCCGTATTAGGCGAAGATTTACATAAATTAGATATTTAGGAAATAGACATGTCTAACAAAGCTACTGGTACAGTTAAGTGGTTCAACGAAACTAAAGGCTTCGGCTTCATCCAACAAGAAAACGGTCCTGACGTTTTCGCTCACTTCTCTGCAATCCAAGGTGACGGCTTCCGTACTCTTGTTGAAGGCCAGAAAGTAGAATTCGAAATCACTCAAGGTCAAAAAGGTCCACAAGCTGAGAAAATCACTCTAGTTTAATCCTTTAAGATTTTGATATGGTAGCCAGCTCTAAGCTGGCTATTTTTTTGCCCTTAATTTATTGATACCTCTTATGGCTTTGAAACCGACAATTTACAAGTTTCGTATCGCGATCTCCGATATGAACAACGACTACTACGATTCTAAGAACCTGACCATCGCCCTTCATCCCTCAGAGAAACCACAACGCATGCTAGCGCGTATTTTGGCTTTCTGTCTTAATGCACAAGATGATTTAGAGTTCACAAAAGGTCTTTCAACAACCGAAGAACCAGATTTGTGGCGTGTGGAAGACGATCAAAGTATCACTCACTGGATTGAAATTGGTGAGCCAGAACCGGATCGCATCAAGAAAGCAACTCGCCTAGCAAAACGTGTGAAAGTGTATACCTACAACACAAAAGCATCGGTTTGGTGGGACAAATTGGCAGGCAAATTTGGCATGCTTCCTGTTGATGTGGCAAGTTTGGATTACGACGCTATCGACTTGATTTCACAACACCTTGACCGTGGCACTAGCCTTTCTGTTATGATTACCGGCACCTCAATTTTCGTTGATATTAACGAACAACACGTCGAAGTGACAGTGAAGGAATTACAAAGTAATGACGCCTCTTAATGAACTGATCCAAGAAATGGGGTTCAAAAACATCCCTTTCGTTAACGAGCATAAAGCCGCAAGACGACGTTGGACCAAAGAACAAGCCCCATTGTTCATTAGAGTATGTGAAAACAAACCTGAAACGGCACCTGCCCTGCATTTACTCGGACTTTTGACCAAGTCTCATATTGAAGCCAGCGCACTGTACGAGCAGCACTCGACGTCTTCTCAGCACATGCAGAAAGTTCTGAGTGATACCTTAGGTGACGAACATGCGGACAAGTTTACCAATCAGTCCGCAGAAGATTTGGTGCTTATCACTCACCTTTGGCTATATACGCAAGGCTACCTGAACATGGATTTTAGTCTTGCTCATGACCATGCAGAACAGACTCAAGAAAGCCTTCAGCACGAACTCGTGATTAAACGTATGGATCTCGACGCTTTCCGAACAGATTTAATGCAGAGTTTCTACTTAGGGAAAGAAGCGAATCCAGCAAAATCAAACGGACTATTGGGCTGGGTAAAACGTCTTTTTTCCTCATAAAATACATGGTTTTGTCAAAACCAAACACCTGATAGAGTATGCCCTCTCATGCAACGGCCTTCTTCGCTAAACGATTTCGTTACTTAAGTGCGTTGCATGAAACTCAGGACACTCATCCACTGAACATCAAGGGATCATTATGAAGTTTATCCGTTGGACTTCATAAAAAACCAATAAAACCTTTTTAAATCAATACATCATCTAAATTTAACTGTTTATAATCACAGTAATTAAACACCAAAATAACCGATAAAAACTGGCCTAAAATGACGAGTGCCGCCACTAAATCTGATGCTTTAGAGTTTAGAAGGTTCTGCGCATTAGATATCGAAGTGATAAAACATCTAACAATTACTTCAACGCCTCCTTCCCTTGGTTTCTTCTACAACCGACAGTGACCGACAAAAGCCGACCTCGACACAACCCAAACTTTTACCTATAAAATTCAATCACTTACACAAAAATCCACCATTCAAATAGAATATAAAAACTGTGAACTACGGTACACAAAATTGGTGTCCTTAACTTTGACACCAACTCAAAAAACATATGTATAAATATACATATAAATATCGCTCTTTGTTAATTTGTGCCTAGGCAGATAAAACGCCGCAACAGAACGTTGGAAACGTGCTCCACTGCATCAGTTTTATCGACGGGGAAGCCCCACTAAAAACTTAGTGGAAAGAAATATTCCCCAAACACACCCGACGTTTCGCAAACGGGCTGGGTTCGGTTTTGCTCTGAGCCGATGAAAGTGAAAGAGCATTCTCGTAAGGAGAAAAAGTTATGACCGAGAAACTTATACAGTTTCGTTCTTATCGCTACCTAAGAACTCAATCAAAGGTCGATAAAGCAACAAAAGAACGAACGCCACATGACATTGAACTAGAGCGAACACGTAATCACTTCAGACGGTTTCATGCTCGTGAGTTCTTAGCACTGAGGTAAATGAAATGCCACAAAACGCAGAAAAAGATACAACTGGAATTTGGTTCAAGATGGACTCTGAAACCAACCGAAAGCTAGAAGAATCTGCCGAGTTCAACAAACGAACAAAACGGCAAGAAGCAAGCTTTCGTTTAAGTGACCATCTGACTAAGTTCGACCGACACATGACCCCTCGCGCTAAACCTTAGCGTTTTTTTAACCCAAAACATCCAATCTTGGGACGAAAGGAGTCTCACATGGATAATAAAGAGCTCATAGAGGGCAAACTTACCCTCGACCAACAAGCATATGACCTTATCAACCAAGCATCTAAGCGTTCTTTTCGCTCCTTAAAAAAGGAAGCTTCCCTTCGCTTGATTGACCACGTACAACGATTTCATCACAGTCCACAAAGCAAGCTTGATGAGATAGTTGGCTTTGTTGCTTAATTCGGTGAGAAGACATGGCAGCCCCATATTGATCAGTTCTTAAACAACATACTGAGTTTCAGGCATACCAAGCCCTGTAAGCTTGTTCAGCGCTTTGATCATAGCGTAAGTCTCGCCAACCTGAGCATTGTAATTTCTTAGGCTTAATTTCCCACCTAACAACTGTTTCACCCGATACATTGCTGTCTCTGATAGTGAGCGCTTATGATAGCCATACCGCTTTTTTCCACTTCTTGTTGGAGCCGTGGAGCTTCTGACAACCTACTGCTAAATTGCGAGGGTGTCCTTGCTCCCAGAAGGCTGCCCCTTCTCGTGGCGGGATGAGCGGAACCGCTCGCTTGATTCGTATAGCATCATGACAATTCCTTGTGTCATAAGCTCCATCACCTGATATCTCGATGATTTTACGACGTGTCTGCTTAAGTAAGCTGGGGAGCACTTCGGCATCGGTTACGTTAGATAAACTCAGCTCTGCTGCGACTATTTCGTGGGTGCTTGTATCTACTGCGATATGCAGCTTACGCCAGACTCTGCGCTTCCCATCAGTGCCATGTTTCTTGACCTTCCATTCACCTTCGCCATAAACTTTGAGACCAGTGGCATCAATGGCCAGATGTTGTATTGCTCCTCTGGTTTTGGGTTTAAATGAAACCTCAACTTCCTTAGCTCGGCGGCTTATACAGGTGTAGTGCGGGCAAACAAGCGGGATGTTAGCCAGCTTAAATACTGAGTCTAGAAAACCTTGCAGACCTCTCAACGGCATTGAAAATATTCGTTTCACCATCAGTGCGGTAGTAATGGCTAAGTCGCTAAATCGGCGAGGTCTACCACGCTTGCCTTGTTTGTTTTGCTTCCACTCGGCTATCGCTTCCTCATCAACCCAAAAGGTCAGAGAACCACGGTCTATTAAGGCTTTGTTGTACTGTTTCCAGTTAGTTGTTTTGTAACGAGGTTTAGGCATGAGGCTACGACGATTAATGGATGTAGCCGATCAGATCGTAGCTTCTTGATTTAGTTCCATCGATTTAAGCAACAAAGCCCTTTTCCTCAGTAAAAACATGGTTTTGTCCAAACATAACACCTGATACACTACCCCCTATCATGCAACGATTTCGTTACGTAAGTGCGTAGCATGACATTCAAGGACACTCATCCACTGAACATCAAGGGATCATTATGAAGTTTATCCGTTGGATTTTGGGAAAAATCATTCTACTTCTCAACGCAGTATTCTCACCTCGTGGCGTAAAACGCTCTGAAGAGGCACAGAAAAGCGTTGATGACAAAGCCAAGAACTACGCACTGTACCAATTTGAAGCTTGTCCTTTCTGCGTAAAAGTTCGTCGCGCTATGAAGCGTCAATCTGTAAACATTGAATTGCGTGATGCGAAAAATGACCCAACACACCGTGAAGCACTTGAACAAGGCGGTGGCCGTGTGAAAGTACCGTGCCTACGAATTGAGAAAGGCGGCGAAACACAGTGGCTTTACGAGTCATCAGACATTGTCGCTTACATTGAAAAAGAATTTGCCTAGTTCCCCCTAAGAACATTGGCGGATGTAAAAGAGGCACCAATCGGTGCCTCTTTTCTTTATCTGGCATTATCTGCAAAGTGTATTACTGATCAACAATCAGCATTAGTTCCACTCGACGGTTACAAGCTTTGCCACTTGACGTCGCGTTGCTGCATTGTGGGACGTATTCCCCAAAACCACGGGAAAACACTCGCTGACGCGGTAAGCTTGTAGCTAGCAATTGCTTTTCCACCTCGCGCGCCCGTTTCTCAGATAACGAGTCATTAAAGCTTGCCGCGCCAGTACTGTCCGCATGACCATCGATCACAACGTCAATATCCGTTCTGCCTGACAAATAATGACCTAGACTACGAATCCAATCTTGAGATTGTGATGACAGCCTTGCCGACCCCGTTTGAAAATGAACCTGCTCTTTCAATCGCACCATAAGATGCTCACCACTGATGGTTTCGTGGGCGATTTGATGCCTATTTAAAAACATCTCCAGTGACATCACGCCCTGTGACTTTTTTCCCATCGATCTCGGCGCTTGTGCAGCCTGTCTCGGCGCAGCAACATAAGAAGTAGGTGCATAGCCCCACTCTGGATGTCTTAGCTCTGAATTTGTTCGAGGGGCGGTATCAAGAATGTTCCCCCCAGGGACCATGTTAGGATCCATGCTAGTGCATCCGGCCAACATACCGCATGCCACTAAAAACCAATGCTTCATACTGTTACCAACGTAGAATGAATTCTTGTTCACTGTGTCGGCTCAAAATGTCCAAACTTTAGTGCTTTCGTTTTTCTAATCTAATTTCCAAGCACCTATCGTGCCAATGTTCTCTTTTATCCGACAATTTATCGGTGTTCCCAAAGACTCAACCGCCTACCCCATCATATGCACATCAGTAAATAGCGACCAAATTTTATGAGCTAACATTCGCTAACACGATTTAAAGCAACAAACTACACGCCATACCCATGTTTTGACTAAACTTTCTTCGATTGTCTCACTTTAGTGTAACAAGCCGTTTTAATGGTTTTCGTTGATAACGTTAACCGATAAACTATCGATAACTTTACAATCTAGAGCGTCACCCATGTTTAAAACCATTTCTAAAGGCGTTGTCCTTTTTGCCGCAGTAGCGGCACTTGCTGCTTGCGATAACGGCAATTCTCAGCCACAACAAGGCAAACAATACGAAGTATTGCCGACATCATTGACGGAATACGATCTAGCGCCTCTAACGGAAGTCTTCTCTCTTAACTGTGGCCACTGCCGTACGATGGAGACCTTTGTTCCTCAAATCGAATCACTCACTGAGCAGAAAGTGCAAAAAATGCATGTGACGTTCAATGAAAGCGCGCAAATCAGTGCCATCATCTTCTACACAGCGGTCATACAATTAGATGGCACACCAGACAAAGCATTCATGGAAGAGCTGTTCGCTGCCGTTCAAATGGGTTCAGAAGCAACGGCTGACGAGCGTCAAGCAGCAGTAGAGAAAGCATTTGAATCTCGTAACCTAATTAGCCCATATCAATTAGATGAAGCGCAACAAGCTGAACTGTTCAAATACATCACAAAGGCAGAAGAAATCACCACTCGTGGTCAAATCAACTCAGTTCCTGCCTTTATCGTAAACGGCAAATACCAAGTGATCACTGGTGGTCATGAAACCGTTGAAGCGATGGCTGACACCATCAACTATCTGCTAAAACAACCAAAATAAGACAAGGAGCAATTGTGTCTAAATTTCTGTTTCCTCTTATCATTTTCATCCTAGCGGGATTTTTTATCTACCGCACTTGGACGAACCATAAAGTCGCAGATGAAAACTTTGCCAAAGGCCAAGCGTTCTTGCTAGAAAACAGCAAAGAAGAAAACGTCATTACAACAGAAAGCGGCCTACAGTACCTAGTACTAGAAAAAGGCACTGGTGATATTCACCCAACGGCAAACAGCAAAGTGAAAGTCCACTACCACGGTACACTTATCGACGGTACTGTGTTCGATAGCTCAGTAAATCGTGGAGAGCCGATCTCATTTGGTCTTAACCAAGTGATCAAAGGTTGGCAAGAAGGCTTACAGTACATGGTTGTTGGCGAAAAGGTCCGCCTATTCGTACCAAGCACTCTTGGCTATGGCAAAAGTGGTTCTGGCCCAATCCCACCAGCAAGTGTATTGATCTTCGATGTGGAACTATTGGACATCCAATAATCTAAAACAAGATGAAACAAAAACGCCGCATTGATTGCGGCGTTTTTATTTCTATTAGGTAAAGTTATTAAGCTTTCGGATAAAACACCAACTTGTCCCCTTCCACCATTACACAATCCATGTCCGCAGCATGAGCGGCTTTTTTGCCAAGCTCGGTATCTTCAAACACCACACAATCTTTTGCGTTGAGGCCGAGTTGTTCTGCAGCCATCAGGAAGGTGTCTGGGAACGGTTTGTGGTTTTCTACATCTGTTGCCGTCACGACTGCGTTTAGCTTCTTCAATATGCCCGCTTTCGCCAATAAGCGCAGTGCGCTATCACGTTGACTGCCAGTCCCAACAGCGATCTTCTTTTCACCAAGGTGTTGGTCAAGAACAGTATTAGTGCATGAAATGATTTCGCCATGCTGTTCCATCTCTGCAAAGGTTTCCATTTTGAAACGAGAGACGGTTTTAGGATCGAGAGACAAACCATGTTCACGGTTCACTTCGCCTACAATTTTGAAGCTTGGCATACCGCCTAAGCTGTGTAACCAGTCTTGATGGAACGGGAAGTTAAATCGATCGGCTGTTGCTTGCCATGCGGCTAAGTGCGCTGGCATGGTATCAATCAATGTGCCATCCATATCGAAAATCAGACCTTTGTAGGGGCTTAAATCTATCGTGTTCATGTCAATTCTTCTATTTGTACATCTCTAGTGGTAATTTATCAGCCATTGCAACAAACCATATTGGCATTTAGTAAACATGCTCAAAATTTCGAACTCCGTCACAATTCAAGACTGGGAAATCCAATTATCCCCCATCCGCGCTCAAGGAAATGGTGGGCAAAACGTTAATAAGGTATCGTCCGCGATACATTTGCGCTTTGATGTACGTCATTCTACATTACCGGATTTCTATAAAGAGCGGTTACTTGCGCTTTCAGATAGCCGGATCACCAAAGAAGGCGTGATCATCATCAAAGCACAACAATTTCGGACGCAAGAGCAGAACAAAGAAGACGCATTAAACCGATTACAAGCGTTAATCCAATCTGCTAGCCGGACGGAAAAGAAGCGTATTAAAACCAAACCAACTCGCGCTTCACAACGTCGCAGACTTGATAGCAAAAACAAGCAAGCGACAAAAAAACAGCAACGCCAAAGAGTGCTGTACTAAAAACGTCAGAGCTAGCCATTGGGAACCTTTTTGGGCTCCTTACTTTAGTCAACTATTCAGGACAAACTTTATGACTATCAGGCACAAGCTCTACTCCCTAGGAGTGATCGCCATTTTGGGTATCGTAACCCTTCTGGCTACCTCGTCACACTTCACTAACCAAAGCCAAGAGCTTAATCACGCGATTAAACTCGTTGGAGATCTAGAGATCCGGTTGTTAAATCTTCGCCGTAATGAGAAGGACTTTTTACTGCGTGGCGATAACAAATACCTTGGTAAATTTGACGGTAACGTTGATAGGTTCCTTAGTATCGAACAAGAATTGGCAGGCATCCTTAACCGTTATGACCTCCCTTCTAGCTACCAATTCAAGCAAGATCTGTTGTCTTACCAGACTGGTTTTCAAAATCTCGTTGCAGCCTATGAACACTATGGATTGAATGTTCAAAGCGGCCTACTTGCACCGTATCAGCAAGCGCTTTCTGAAGCGAAAAAAACCGCTGACCACGAACAAATTATCGCTTTGACTCAATTCGATGAACTCGTAAAAGCAGGTGAAATTAATGAGCGCCTATTACAAGGCTTGTATGTACCAGCATTGATTGAAAGTGCGCGTCAACTCGCCGCTCAGAAGCAAACCATGGGCATCGCTTACAATAAAGGTTTATTGGGCGAAACACGTGCCCTTTCTCACACTGTGGAAGAACAGTTTAAGACGTTCTCGTCAGCACTGACCAATGCAGCCCAAGAACGCGATGATCAGAACGCCATTGTGAAACAGACCATCACTGCGTTGGTATTAGTAGTGATATTTAGCCTGATTTTGCAAATTTCTCGTTCTATTAACTTACGAGTCAGTAGCTTATTAGCCACGATCAAAAACATCAGTGAAAGCAACAACATGGGCCTACGTTCAGAGCTAACAGGCAAAGACGAACTGGTAGACATCAGTCATCACTTAAACGATCTACTAGACAAACTAGAACACTTGATTCATGGCACACAAGAAAAGTCCGCGCAGTTATCTGCTAGCACAGACAATATGCACCGCGAACTTGAAGGTGTGATGGAGCAATTCCATGCACAAGCTGACCACACTTCTTCTATGGCAACCGCCGTACAACAAATGGTGGCGACGATTGGTGAGATTTCAGAAAGTACATCAGTCGCAGTAGAGGGGGTCCATCAAGCAGCAAACAACGCAGAACAAGGGCGTACTGTCGTAGAGACCACGGTGACGAATGTTGGTCAGCTAACCGGTATTCTTTCGAACAGCCAGCAGTCTATTGGCTCTCTGAACGAACACGTTGCGAAAATCGGGGGAGCGGTAAACATCATCCAAGACATTGCAGAACAAACTAACCTGCTTGCTCTCAACGCGGCAATTGAAGCAGCGCGTGCTGGCGAGCAAGGTCGTGGCTTTGCGGTCGTAGCAGATGAGGTTCGTGCATTGGCAAGCCGCACACATCAATCGACGGAAGAGATCACTCGCGTGGTGTCAGACATTCAATCGCAAATGTCGATGGTGGTTTCAGATATTGATCAATGTAATGACCAAGGGCAACAAACCCTATCGGCGTCAGAACAATTGGATTCAAGCTTGCAACAAATCATTGCCGACATGCACGCGATTCAAGGCAACTCGGAGCGTATTGCATCAGCTATTGAAGAGCAAGGCATTGTGATGAACCAAGTCAGCGATTCGATTACTGAACTGAATGTAATTTCAGAAAACAACATGCAATCTGCCCAAGAATGTTTGCACGAGGTGAACTCGGTTTCTGCCCAAGCCCATGATATGGACGATGCAGTCGCTAAATTTAAGACACGCAGCGCGTAAGCTACGTTCGCTTAACATCGCTATTATTGAAACAAACAAAAAGCCCGAAGCACTCACATGCTTCGGGCTTGTTATTATCAGAGCTAACTCAGCACTTACTCATCATCGAGAGGAACAAGCTTGGTGCTTCCGCCATGGATTTTCTCACGCTTTCTCTGCACCAATGCGTAGAAACCTGGGATCAAGAAAGTACCCGCTAGAAGCACGCAGAGCAGACCACCTATCAGCGAGATACCCAACGAGTTCTGACTCACATGACCAGCACCTGCCGCGAAGATCAGTGGGAAGATACCCAAGATGAACGACCAAGACGTCATGTTCACCGCACGGAAACGCAGTTTACCACCTTGAACAGCCGCACTATCGATATCCACATCTTTCTCTTCACGCTCTTGCTTGGCGAATTCCACAATAAGGATTGCGTTCTTCGCCGCGAGCGCTATGAGTAGGACGAGACCTATCTGCGCGTACAAGTTGAGTGGTGTGCCTGTCAGATTCAATGCGAGGAAGGACCCCAATGTTGCCACTGGCACGACCAAAATAATCGCAAGTGGGATCGTCCAACTTTCATATTGCGCTACCATGAACAAATAAATGAAGATCAATGCCAACGCAAACGCATAAATCGCTTGGTTACCCGCTAGCACCTCTTGGTAAGCCATGCCCGTCCATTCGTAAGTGTAACCTTGTGGCAAAACTTCTGCCGCAACGCGTTCCATTGCCGCAATGGCATCACCACTTGAGTAACCCGGAGCTGGCTGACCTTGGATAATGGCACTGCGGTACATGTTGTATCGCCATGCTACATCCGGTTCAAACACTTGCTCATAACTCACTAGCGTACTCAACGGCACCATATCACCACCAGAAGAACGAACGTGGAAACGCTCTAAATCTTCCATGCTGCTGCGGTGTTCACTGTCTGCCTGCATGGTTACGCGGAAGTTCTTACCGAACATGGTAAAGTCATTCACGTAAAGTGAACCAAGGTTACCTTGTAAAGTTTGGAAAATAGACGACAGTGGGATGCCTAACTGTTGCGCTTTTTCACGGTCAATGTCGACGTAGTAATGCGGAACGTTTGCACGGAACGTACTAAAGGTGTAAGCGATTTCTGGCGCTTGGTTTGCCGCCTGAATCATCTCACCCATGACCATTGATAGGTCAGTACGGCTACGACCTAACGTATCTTCAAGTACGAATTCAAAACCTGAAGCCGCGCCCATACCCGGAACAGCAGGCGGCCCCATCGCAAAAACGATAGCTTGAGGAAGCTCCATTGCAGCTCGTCCGTTAATACGGTTAGCAATCGCATTTGCTGAGTGCTCTCCGTCTAGGCCATTTCGCGTATCCCAATCATGAAGTTTGATGAACAATGAAGCGCCGTTTGAAGCCGCTGCACCCGTCATAAACGAGTAACCATTTGCCACAGTTACGCCATCAACACCCGGCTCTTGCTCAACCATCTTCATCAGATCATTCGTCACTTCCTCAGTACGAGAGAGCGAGGCTGAATCCGGAAGCTGCACGTTAACCAGCAAGATGCCCTTATCTTCTTGAGGAACAAACGCCGTTGACGTCGTTTTCGCAAAGAAGGTTACTGCGGCAACTGCAACAAAGAAGAAAGTGATCAGTAGGATCGATTTCTTCACTAGGAAGCTCGCAATTTGACCATAGCGCGCAGTCACTCGCTCAAGACCACGGTTAAACGCTTGGAACCAGTTTGCCGTATTACCGCCACCCTGTTTCAATACCAACGAACATAACGCAGGAGACAGTGTCAGTGCGTTAATCGAGGAAATAACTACTGAGATACAGATGGTCAGTGCGAACTGACGATACATGATGCCTGTGATACCCGGAAGCATGGCAACTGGAAGGAATACCGCCAATAAAACCAAAGTCGATGTGATGATTGGGCCCGTTACCTCTTTCATCGCCAGCAAGGTAGCTTTACGCGGTGAAATGGTTGGGTCTTTGGCCATGGTGGTATCGACGTTCTCGATAACCAAGATCGCATCATCTACGACGATACCGATAGCGAGTATCAAGCCGAACAGGGTTACCGTGTTGATGGTAAAGCCCGTAGCCTGCATGATCGCAAAGGTACCGATAAGCGATACTGGAATGGCCACCACAGGAATCAGGGTTGCACGGGCACTGCCAAGGAACAGATAAGTCACCGCGATTACCAGCAAAATCGCCTCAATCAGCGTTTTTGCCACGCCTTTAATCGACTCAGCAACGAAGACCGTCGTATCGTAACTGGTTTCGTAAGCCATGCCCTCAGGGAAGTTCGTGCTCAGACGCTCAAGCAGATCCATCACCGCTTGACCACTTTCCAATGCGTTCGCATCCGATTGCAGCGACAGCGCAACGATAGAAGCATCTTGACCACGGAACTTACCGTTACCGTCGTAGAACTTCTTACCAAGTTCAACACGAGCAACGTCTTTCAGGTACACCGTTGAGCCATCTGAATTCGCACGAAGAACCACGTCTTCGAACTCACTCACACTTTCCAAACGACCTTTGGTCACTAGGTTAAACTGAACTTCTTGCGGATTATTGTATGGCGCTGCACCAACACGTCCTGCGGCAACTTGAACGTTTTGTTCAGCTAACGCCGCGTATACATCGCTCGTGGTTAGGTTGAGGTTGGCCATCTTCTCTGGGTCCAACCAAACACGCATTGCGTATTCACCGCCACCGATTACGTTAACCTCACTGATACCCTTGACGCGCGCAAGCTGATCTTTCACGTTCAGGTTGATGTAGTTGATAAGGAACTTGTCATCATACTTACCATCTGGCGAGTAGAAGTTCAGAACCATCAACAAATCCGGAGAACGCTTTTTCACCGTGACACCGACCATACGCACTTCTTGAGGCAACTTAGACTCAATCTGTGACACTCGGTTTTGCACGTTCACCTGCGCCATGTCTGGGTCTGTGCCTACATCAAAGGTGACGTTTAGGCTGTACGAACCGTCATTCGCGCTTTTTGAAGACATGTAAATCATGTTTTCTACGCCATTGACGGAAGTCTCTATGGGGTCGGCTATTGCCTGTTCAACCACTTCGGCACTCGCGCCAGTGTAAAACGCCGTCACGCTCACCGATGGCGGACTGATTTTAGGATATTCAGCAACGGGTAAGATCGCTAAGGAGATGGCACCAGCCAACGTCAAAATGATCGAAATAACCAGTGCAAACTTTGGTCTTTGTATAAAGAAACGACTTAACATTTCGACTCCTACTGCTTATCTTCAGCAGGTGCTTGAATACGCACTTCTACGCCGTTACGCACACGTTGCAGACCTTGTGTAATGACCGTATCGTCCTGTTCCAGACCTTCGCTAATGATGATGCCCTGCTCTACTTGTGGACCAAGTTTCACATTACGACGTTCAGCAATGTTGCCTTCCACCGTTACCATAACGAAGTCACCTTCAAGGTCAGTTTGAACCGCACGACGCGGCACAACGATCACGTCTTTCGCATTCTTATCACGTAGGTTCACTTTAATGTGCTGACCAGGAAGTAATTTCTGATCGGGGTTTGGTACCAACGCACGCATTGCGATCGTACCCGTTTGCGTGTTGATTCGGTTACCTAAGAAATCCAACTGACCTAGATGTTCGAAGTACGCGCCGTTTTCAAGCTCGAGCTGGACTTCAACACCACTCGACTGAGCACTCCCGTCTCCTTTTATTCTGTCCATGCCCATCGCCAGACGCTCGCGCTCTGATACACTAAAAGAGGTATGAACAGGATCGAGGCTGACCAGTGTAGTAAGAATACCAGATGAAGGAGAGACAAGGTCACCAGTACTCACTTTACTGTCGCTGATACGGCCGCTGAATGGCGCACGAATCTGGGTGTACGAAAGATTAACTTCAGCCAATTTAAGCTGTGCGTTCGCGGCTTCCAATTCCGCTCTTCCGCCAAGAAGCGTTGCCGTCAATGCATCGAATTCAGATTGTGAGATACTGCCACGAGGAAGCAAGTTCTTACCGCGTTGATGATCAAGCTCTGCTTTTTTCAGCGCCGCTTTTGCTTGAGCTAATGCCGCTTTCGCACTCGCCACTTGCGCTTCAAAAGATGAAGGCTCAATGGAGTACAACAACGCACCTTTCTCGACCATTTGACCTTCATCAAAATGGCGAGCTTCAAGATAGCCAGAGACTTGTGCCGTAATATTTGTATCTTCTACTGCTTCAATGCGACCGATATAAGATTTACTCGGTTGGTAGTCGATAATTGTGACATCCTGAGTCACAACAAGAGGAGCTTGGCCCCCCTTCTGGGCATTGTTTGCTTCTCCGCATCCTGCGAGGATAGCCGTTGCCGCCATTAGTGCGACGAGTGGTTTCTTTTGCATGTATATACCGTCTTTATAGAACAGGATTCAATTGAAAATACCCTAACCTTACAGGGTGCTTTGTCCGAAAACTTCAAGAGAAATAAGGGAAAGTGTTTCAAAGTGTAAGCTGATGAAACCACTCGCAAACATCGTAATAACCACGCTAAAAATGTTGCGATCATGTTCGTGAATTAACATGAAAATCATCTCAACCCCACCCTCATTCATTGACGTTTTTTTTGCACACTGACCTCTTCGTAAGATAAAGAAAGAGGCTCTTCGCATCGTCGGCATATCATTTGACTATTTTTTTAAACAAAATGAGTTATCATGCAGCTAATATAAGCTTGCGACCGAGAGGATGTGCATGATTTCTAAATGGGAAAAACGTTTTTACCAAATGGCCGAGCTAGTCGCGTCTTGGAGTAAAGATCCATCGACACAGGTAGGTGCGGTAATCACTAAACAGAACCGTATTGTCTCTGTTGGCTTTAACGGCTACCCACATGGTGTTTCTGACAGCGTGGATACGGATGAACGTGAACTAAAATATCTAAAAACCCTGCATGCAGAAGAGAACGCGATTCTTTTCTCTAAACGCGATTTAGACGGTTGTGATATTTGGGTCACACACTTCCCTTGCCCAAACTGCGCAGCGAAGATCATCCAAACTGGCATTGCACGCGTAAGTTGCCCTGAACAATCGGAAGACTTTTTGTCTCGATGGGGGGATAAGATTCAGGTTAGTCAAGATATGTTCGACCAAGCAGGCGTCGAAGTAAACTGGCTGCCAGTCAGTGACATTGAAGAAAAAGACGTTCGCTAATTCTGATTAAAAACGTCCAAAATAAGAAAGCCCAGACTGTGTCTGGGCTTTTTGTTTTTAGCACTGCGGTTAAGCATGCTTCTTAGCGGTTAGCTCAGCAATCTTAACGATTACTTGGACTGACTTCTCCATCATCTCTACCGAGATAAACTCATGGATACCGTGGAAGTTATAACCACCAGTAAAGATGTTTGGACAAGGCAAGCCCATAAACGACAAGCGCGCGCCATCTGTGCCACCGCGGATTGGTTTGATCAAAGGCTCAACATCACACGATTCCATCGCTTGTTTCGCTAAGTCGATGATGTGAGGATAAGGCTCTACCATCTCGCGCATGTTGTAATAACTGTCAGTTAACTTCAAATCGACCGAGCCGTGCTTTAGCCCCGCGTTCATGTCATCGACTAGCTTCTGCATAAAGGCTTTACGGCTTTCAAGTCCTTCACGATCGAAATCACGGATGATGTAACCTAGCTCACTGCGGGCGACACCAAGTTCACCAGATTTAAGATGAAAGAAACCTTCGTAGCCTTCTGTCGTTTCTGGCGTTTGATCTTCTGGCATCTGCACTTGGAATTTCGCAGCCAAGTTCATCGCGTTAACCAGTTTACCTTTTGCAGTGCCTGGGTGAACACTCACACCATGGAAAATAACGTCCGCACTGGTTGCATTAAAGTTTTCGTATTCCAATTCACCTTGAGGACCACCGTCGATAGTGTATGCCCATTGCGCGCCAAATTTTTCTACATCGAACAGATCCGCACCGCGACCAATTTCTTCATCGGGAGTAAAACCGATACAAATATCACCGTGTGGGATTTCTGGGTTTTCGATCAACATAGCAACGGCAGATAGAATCTCTGCAATACCCGCTTTGTTGTCAGCGCCAAGCAACGTTGTGCCATCAGTGGTAATTAGGTTATGACCATGAAGCTCGTGCAAATCTGGGTACTGCACAGGAGAAAGTACTTCATCCCCCAAGCCAAGTGCGATGTCACCACCTTGGTAATCTTCAATAAACTGGGGATTTACGTTTTTGCCTGAAGCATCAGGCGCGGTATCCATATGAGCAATAAAACCGATGGCGGGCACATCGTAATCAACATTAGATGGTAATTTTGCCATTAGATAACCGTTATCACTCAAGGTTACGTTGCTCAGTCCTAGTTCCAGCATCTCTTTCTTTAAATGCTGAGCAAAAACTAACTGGCCGCCAGTACTTGGGCATGCGCTCTCGTGGGGATTTGATTGAGTATCGAACGTGACGTAGCGAAGAAATCTTTCAACTAAATGCTTCATAATTATTCTCATTGTTTTGGGTGAAGGCCCGCACAAGGGATACATGGGTGTGCGAGGATCCTATCCAACATGGTTCGACAAGCCATGTTACGCTTATGCCACAATAAGAATTTGCTTTGAATCAGTTTTTCATCAGAAAGTGCTGGTATGCCCTACCAGCACTCACACTAACAGATTGTTTTATCGAGTATTAATTCAGTAGTTCTTCAGCAAGCTCACGCCATTCACGAATTTTTCCATGAAAATGTCGCCATTGTTTATCACTCATCGATTGGGATATATCTAGAGTGAATTGATCCGTCAGTTCAATATTACGATCAATATTCTCCCTCAATTGATCACTATAATAACTTTCCGGATCGAATAAGAGTTGCATGAATACCTGCTGGTAAACCACGGTGTTGGTTTTATTTTCGAAAAGGTACTCTAATTCCTGAATTATTGACGAGCGGTAATCTCGCCATAACGGACTATTTATAATCACTTCTTTAGAAAGTTGTTTCGCGCGCACTTTTTGCTGGTTAGATAATTTACCAAGCCACTCTTCCATCCACTCTTCTGTATTCTCTAAGATAATTTCTCGCAGCTCTTGTTCCGTTTTCCCTGCGTATTTTTCATCTCTTTCTTTGTAACGCTCTTTTACACTATCGACGAACTCCGATTCTTGCTTAGTATCTAACTGCATACTCAGCGAGAAGAGGTCCGGCGCGGCTTTCGAGACAAGACGTTGGTAATGCTCATGCATCTGGTCGCGGTTCTTTTGTAATGCTTCAGGAGTGACATCTTCTTTTTGTAGTGCTTCAAGTTCTTTTAAGTGATCGATATATATAGGTAATTCTTCTTCCTTGTGCCAATCAGCCAGCAATAAAATACGCTCTTCAAGCAATGACTCTTGCTCTCCATCAAGAGAAACGTAATCATCTAAATATTCAATCACGACCCAATCGATATTACTGTATAAAAACTTTTTTGCACATCCGGCTAACAACAGAATAGATGTCAATATAAATCCATATCGAACCGCTTTATTAGATAAACTTTTAAATTTCATCACCGATCCATATTCCCTTTTTTATTGATTAAGTTCTATACTCAACCTAAATCACTTAGTATTGCGGCAAACTTTCGTCAGTATGGCAAAGTCTTTTTGCCACCCTCGTAGTATATAGAGTTTGAAATTAACTTTTTTATCACAACTATCCGCAAAAAAGTGAGTTAGTGCGCAATTATTGACCAAAACTTGAACAAGATGGCGTTCCTTAAATGGCATATAAATTGCATCAATAATAACAGGATAGTTTATGGAGGCGTAGCATGGCTGCTGCTGAGCAACTTGATACGAGTGTAGAGTACGAGATTCGTTACTTTGAACAGGGGAAAATGCACAGTATGAGAGTGGTCGCGGAAGATAAGAAAGCGGCACATCATTACTATTTAGAGTGCGGCAAATACAATAGCGATTTGTACTCTATTCGCCCAGACAAATAAAGAAACCGCCTAAATTTGGGCGGTTTTTGTGTCTAAAGTGCTCTAAGTAAGTTACTTAATTTCACCAAAGCGCTCTAGGTAAAGCACAGTTGCTGCAGTACGTGAAGGTACTTTTAGCTTTTTAAGGAGGCTCTTCATGTGCACTTTAACGGTTGATTCAGAGATAAACAGTCGGTCAGCAATCTGTTTATTACGGAAGCCACGTGCTACCTCTTGTAGGATCTGCGTTTCACGATCGGTCAGTGAGTCAAACACATCCTCTTGTCCTGAGCGTTCGTTCAAGTATTTCGCGACTGCTTGGCTGTAGGCTTTGTCACCCTCATGCGCTTGTTTTAGCAGCTCAACCAATTCATCTGGCTCGGTATCTTTCAGTAAGTACCCGTCTGCTCCACTGCGCACAATTGCTTCAATATCCGCAGGACTATCAGAAACCGTCAGGATCACAATTCGAGCTTCGCAACCATCGGCACGAAGTGCTTTCAGCGTGTCCAATCCGGACATGCCCTTCATGTTCAGATCCAGAAGCACCAAATCCAGCTCAAGTTCGTGAGCTTTTGCGACCGCATCGGCACCACTACTGGCTTCTGCGATAACTTCAAAGTCTGGCTCGAAACTTAGCAACTGATGAATACCACGTCTCATGAGTGGGTGATCATCCACCAGCATTACTTTACACACTGTCAATGTTTACTTCCTTACTATGTTGGAATTCTAGTCTTACGATACAGCCATCGTTCTTTGCCGCCTCAACACTGAGGTCCGCGTGCAATCTTGCAGCACGTTCCTGCATGATGCTCATACCGTAATGATTTAATTTTTCATCTTGTTGCTCAAAGCCTATACCATCATCAGCTACAGTCACTGTGACTTTCCCTTCAGAGTCAAGACATTGGATCTTAATATTCTTAGCTTGAGCGTGTTTTATCGCATTTATTGTCGCTTCTCTGATCAACTGTAGTAGATGCACCTGTTGATGCGCGTCTAATTCCGTTGATGAGAGCTTATTATTCAAAGAGATTTCCGCGGCTGTCTGTTCATCTAACGTCGCGACCATTTCTTGCAGTGCCTGACCAAAACTACCTTCTTTAATCGTTAAACGGAACGTAGTCAAAAGCTCACGAAGCTGTGTGTAGGCAGCCGATAACCCCGTATCCAACTCAGCAATTACTTGATTGGTTTGGGCTATCGCTTTTTCATCTGGAATATTCTTCACACTGCGCTTCAATAGCGACACTTGTATCTTCAAATAAGAGAGTGCCTGTGCAAGCGAATCATGCAATTCTCGCGCAATGGTTGCACGCTCTTCCATCAACAATAGCTGCTCGGCTTGTCGTTGCGCTCGGTTGTAATATACTGCACGAGATAAGATTTGCACAAAGTTGTCGATCAATGTTTCATTAGGGCAAGGTAAACCAGCTTTCCAATGTAAGTAACCAAGGTGCGCGCCATCTAACGTAAGCGTCTCACTGTGGCAATCGGTGTCACAACCGTGTCGACACTCTTCCCCTTCGGTCAGTATCCAATTTGGCTCACCAATTTGGTCAATTTCGAGCTTAACCGCACGAATTCCTTCCAAACTTGCAATATGTTGTAAAATCGCCTGAAAATTTTCTTGATGAATACGCGAAGCCGTCAGCTCTTTTGACGAATCGTACAGTACTTGAAGCGACTGGTTTGCATGTTGTAACTTACGAGTTTTTTCGTCAACCGCTTGCTCTAATCCTCGATATAACTTACCCAAATCCATCGCCATCCGATTGAATGTTCGGGTTAAAATCCCCATCTCATTGTCGCTTGATACGTTAAGTGACACATCAAATGAGCGGTTTTTAATCTGCTCACTCGCGGCCACCAAAGCCCGCAATGGTCTCACTACTTCTAAGCGAATAAAGTGAACAACAAACATACTCGCACACAAAATACCGCCCAAACCTAGCCCACCAATCCACGCTAAGTTAATCAGTTTTTGTTCAGAGTAGTTCTGTAGCTTGAACACGAACGCATCAATTTGTTGAACAAAACCAGCCACTAACACCAGATATTGAGTTCGATCTTGGCTTTTTAGTACCGATTTTAGCTCGTGCCAGCGAAGAATGAGTCGATAGTAGTCTTTTGTTATGTCTTCTGGTACTGACCAATGTTGAAGCGCGCGCATCGAATGGGAGTAGATTGACGCTTCAAATAAGTCAATATGTGAAGAATAGTCAACGGATTCACTTTGGATATCATGCGCTAAGCGATAGCTCTGCATTCGCATAGAGCCCGCAACGTTTACTGCTTCTGCGTCATTTAAGCTTGATGCTAAAGTGAAAATTGCAAAACCAGTCGTCGCCACGGAAAGAAGCAAAATCAACATCATGGCTAACGCGATCGTACGCGTGACCGACTTTTTCACATTTTTAAACAACTTTGAACTCCGCTCATTTGATAACCATGTTTGCTTTTCTACAACACACATTATCTTTCAACTTTATCAATATGTGATCACCTGCGTCGGAATTTATTGATCCAAAACAATATTGCATCCCAATTACCTCCTAAGAGGTATTTATACATATATGTCAAAAACTACAATTTCGTGTACTTAAATGACAGTTTATTAATGAAATTGTGGACTATGCTTAGTTTGGGTTTCAAATTTTGAGGTGACTAAGTGGTAGACCTTTCTCGAAGAAGACTTTTTGCAAGAAAAACGCAGTTGGATAATTCCGTACGTCTTCCTTGGTTAGCAAAGCCGACTCAGTTCACGGATGACTGCACTCGCTGTGGTAAATGCGTTGAAGCCTGTGAGACCAAAATTATAACCAAAAGCGACGGTGGATATCCTGCGGTCGATTTTTCTATTGATGAATGCACCTTTTGTTATCAATGCGCCAATGTTTGTCCTGAACCTCTGTTCTTAGCAGAAACAGAACAACCATGGCAGGCAAAAGCGAGCATCAGCGATAGTTGTTTAGCTAAGCAAAATGTCGAGTGCCGAAGCTGTGGGGACATGTGTGACCCAATGGCAATCCGGTTCAAATTGGAACTGGGCAAGGTGGCACAACCAAATTTAGACCTTGATGAGTGTAACGGCTGCGGCGCATGTGTTTCAGTGTGCCCTACTTCATCCATCAATGTGAGCAATATAACAGCCTAAACCGTCAGTGGTCGGTGAAAGGCAATAAAACGAGAGAGACGTATGTCACTAAACGAAGTGCATATTTCAAGTCTGGTAGTGCATGTTCTGCCTGAACATTTAGCAGAGACGAAAACCCAGATCGAAACATATGAAAATGCGGAAATCTACGGCGACAGTCCTGAAGGCAAAATCATCGTTGTGCTTGAAACAGAGAACCAAGGTTTCATCACAGACACTATCGATGCGATTAATAATTTACCGAATGTCTTGAGCACGGTTTTGGTTTACCACCAAATCGAAACTGGGCTAGAAGAAACGGATGAAAAAGACACTGGAACACAACATTCCCAAATTGAGGGTGAAGTATGAAAATGACAAGACGTGCGTTTGTGAAAGCAAACGCGGCTGCATCAGCTGCTGCTGTCGCAGGTATTACACTACCAGCTTCTGCAACTAACCTGATTGCAAGCTCTGATCAAACCAAAATCACATGGGACAAAGCGCCTTGTCGTTTCTGTGGTACAGGCTGTTCTGTTCTTGTTGGTACTCAAAACGGTAAAGTAGTAGCAACACAGGGTGACCCTGAAGCGCCGGTAAACAAAGGCCTGAACTGTATCAAAGGTTACTTCCTTTCAAAAATCATGTACGGCCAAGACCGTCTGACTACGCCAATGCTGCGTATGAAAGATGGCAAATACGATAAGAACGGTGATTTTGCACCGGTCTCTTGGGATGCTGCTTTCGACATCATGGCGGAAAAATGGAAAGCCTCTCTAGAGAAAAAGGGCCCAACCAGTGTGGGTATGTTCGGCTCTGGCCAATGGACAGTAATGGAAGGTTACGCTGCTGCAAAAATGATGAAAGCAGGTTTCCGCTCTAACAATATCGACCCTAACGCGCGTCACTGTATGGCTTCTGCGGTAGTGGGCTTCATGCGCGCATTTGGTATCGATGAGCCAATGGGTTGTTACGATGACTTCGAGAACGCAGACGCTTTCGTTCTTTGGGGTTCGAACATGGCAGAAATGCACCCTGTACTTTGGACTCGTATTACTGACCGTCGCCTAAGTCACCCTCACGTTAAAGTGAACGTGCTTTCTACTTATTACCACCGTTCATTTGAGTTGGCAGATCACGGCTACATTTTCACTCCTCAGTCTGACCTAGCGATTGCTAACTTTATCGCAAACTACATCATCGAAAATGATGCAGTGAACTGGGACTTCGTAAACAAGCACACAAACTTCACTCAAGCAGATACTGACATCGGTTACGGCCTGCGTGACGACGACCCGCTACAAAAAGCAGCGAAGAATCCGAACTCTGGCAAGCTAACTTCTATCTCATTCGAAGAATACAAAAAGTCGGTAGCACCATATACGGTGGAAAAAGCGTCGGAGATCTCTGGCGTTGAAAAAGAAAAACTGATTGAGCTTGCGAAGCAATACGCGGATCCAAACACGAAAGTGATGTCTCTATGGACGATGGGTATGAACCAACATACTCGTGGCGTATGGATGAACAACTTGGTTTACAACATCCACCTACTAACCGGTAAGATTGCGACTCCGGGTAACAGCCCATTCTCACTAACTGGTCAACCATCAGCGTGTGGTACGGCTCGTGAAGTTGGTACATTTGCTCACCGCTTACCAGCAGATATGGTCGTTGCTAACCCTAAACACCGTAAGATTGCAGAAGATATCTGGAAGCTACCAGAAGGCACTATCCCACCGAAACCGGGTTTCCACGCAGTACTGCAAGACCGTATGTTGCATGACGGCGTTCTAAACTGTTACTGGGTTCAATGTAACAACAACATGCAAGCTGGTCCGAACATCAACGCTGAGCGCCTTCCTGGTTACCGTAACCCTGAAAACTTCATCGTCGTATCTGACCCATACCCAACCGCAACAGCGCAAGCGGCTGACCTTATCCTTCCTACAGCGATGTGGATTGAGAAAGAAGGCGCTTACGGTAATGCTGAGCGTCGTACTCAAGCATGGTACCAACAAGTTGGCACGATTGGTGATGCGAAGTCTGACCTATGGCAGGTAATGGAATTCTCGAAACGCTTCAAGATGGAAGAAGTATGGCCAGAAGAATTACTTGCTAAAGCACCTGAGTACCGTGGCAAAACCATGTACGACATGCTGTTCAAGAATGGTCAAGTGGACAAGTTCCCTATCGAAGAAGCGCGTGAGCTTAACGATGATGCACACCACTTCGGTTACTACATCCAAAAAGGCTTGTTCGAAGAGTACGCAACGTTCGGCCGTGGCCATGGTCACGACCTAGCACCGTATGATGTTTACCACACGGTTCGCGGTCTACGTTGGCCTGTCGTTGATGGCAAAGAAACACAATGGCGCTTTAAAGAAGGCTCAGATCCATATGCGAAAGCAGGTTCTGGCTGGGACTTCTACGGTAACGCCGATGGTAAAGCGAAGATCATCTCTGCACCATACGAAGCGCCACCAGAAGTACCAAACGAAGAGTTCGATATGTGGCTATGTACTGGCCGTGTTCTTGAGCATTGGCACACAGGCACAATGACGCGTCGTGTCCCTGAGCTATACAAAGCGGTTCCAGATGCGGTGTGCTACATGCACCCAGAGGACGCAAAAGCTCGTAACGTTCGCCGCGGTGAAGAAGTACTGATGGCAAACAAACGTGGCGAAGTTCGCGTTCGTGTTGAAACTCGCGGTCGTAACCGTCCGCCAAAAGGCTTGGTATTCGTACCGTTCTTTGATGCTCGTATTTTGATCAACAAGCTGATCCTTGATGCGACTGACCCACTGTCTAAGCAGACAGACTTTAAGAAGTGTCCAGTCAAAATCACTAAGATTGCTTAACCGTCAAATAACGAATGCACAGGCCGCCAGCGCGGCGGCCTAGAAAAGAATTTTAGCCTTAAAGGCGGAGATGAAATGATGAAAAAATTACTTGTCGCACTTTTATCTGTAGGTGCTTTGTTGACAGGCGTAGCGCAAGCTGAACTGGATAACCCAGGCGGCACAGGCGGTCTAGACTCGCTACGCGGCACTGCGCAACTTGAAGACACACGTCCTGCGGATGACTTTAAAGACTTCCCAAAAGATCAAATCGTTGAAGACAGCTTTGTTTATCAGCCACCGCTGATCCCACATAGCATTCGCAACTATGAAGTGTCTTTGAACGCAAACAAATGTCTAGCGTGTCATAGCTGGAAAAACGCTAAAGACGCAGGCGCTACCAAAATCAGTGTAACGCACTACGTCAACCGTGAAGACGCGGTACTGGCAGATATGTCTCCACGTCGTTACTTCTGTTTGCAATGTCACGTTCCACAAACCAGTGCTACCCCACTAGTGGAAAACGAGTTTAAGGCAGTCGATTCGCTTCAGTAATTGAAACGCGAGTACTAAGAGGTTACTTATGAAAATACTTAAAGCGTTTTGGAAGAGGCTATCACGCCCAAGTAAGGCTGCCGCTGGTGTCGTTTTATTTCTTGGCTTTGCCGGTGGTCTTCTCTTTTGGGGGGCATTCAACACAGGTATGGAAGCAACCAACACAGAGGAATTCTGTTCTGGCTGTCACGCACCAATCGTTGCTGAAATCCAAGAGACAATCCACTACTCTAACCGTTCTGGCGTTCGTGCTATCTGTTCAGACTGTCACGTACCACATGAATGGACAGATAAAATCGTCCGTAAAGTTCAAGCGTCAAAAGAGTTGTTTGCTCACTACGTGACGAAGACCATCGATACGCCAGAGAAATTCCAAGCACGTCGCGAACATCTAGCAGAGCGTGAATGGGCGCGCATGAAGAAGAATGACTCTCTTGAGTGTCGAAACTGTCACGAGTTCGACTTTATGGACTACTCACAACAGGGTAAACGTGCAGCTGAACAACACTCAACTGCGCTTGCCTCAGGTGAAAAAACGTGTGTAGATTGCCACAAAGGTATCGCACACAAACTGCCTGACATGCACGGTGTTGAAGGCTGGCAATAAGGAGAAACACAGACAATGAGCAATCTAGAATCCTTTATCTGGCATTTCCTTGGATATAGCGCAATGCCCGTGATTATTCTTTCCGGCTTTGTGGGGGTAGCAGCAGTCTCTCTATGGCTACTTTCACTAGGTAAGGATAAAGAGGTGTAATTTACCTCTAGTCAGTCAACATTTTTGCCTATTTTGTTGACGGAAAACGCCAAGCATTTACTTGGCGTTTTTTCTTTGTGGTTCTGACAATTCAATAGCACTGACAAAGCTCGAAGAAGTTTTTTTCTACCCACAACCGACTCAAACTCTCATTACCACTACTCACGCTTTATAGCTTCACTAAGCCTCCTAAGCTCCCTTAAGGTACGCCAGAAACAAAAAAGGCGACCCTATAGGCCGCCAAATAATACTGCTGTGAGGAGCAGTTTAGGACTCTTTAATAGGCAGAACTTGTCGAACGTATTGACCTGGAGCTTCATCAATAGCCGGATTTTGCTCAGAACCAACTGGGAACGGTTCGACCTGCTCTTCTGGGTTGAACTGCATTAACCATTGATGCCAGTGTGTCCACCAAGAACCCTCCTGATGGTTGGCATTGTGAAACCATTCATCAGCAGAATCATCAAGGTTGTCGTTTGACCAGTAGCCATACTTGTTTTTCGCAGGGTGATTAACGATCCCCGCAATATGACCCGATTCACCAAGAACGAATGTCTTGTTACCGCCAGTATTGAGAGCACCTCGGTAAGTTCCTTGCCAAAGTGCTATGTGGTCTTCTTTAGTGGACACAAAATAGCTCGGAATTTTGATCTTATTAAGGTCAATCCAAACACCACCAATCTTCACACCTTTATCTTCTATCAACTTGTTCTCTAAGTAGAGTTCTCGTAATAAGAAGTTATGGCAAGCTGCGCTGACGTTGGTACTGTCGCTATTCCAGTACAATAAATCGAAGTCTACTGGGCTGTTACCTTTTAGGTAATTGTCCACGTAGTAGTTCCAGTACAGGCTATTCTCGCGTAATAGACTGAAGGTGACGCTGAGTGAGCGGCCGTCCATATAACCTTTCGCATTATTTTGGGATTCTATTGCACTGATGATGGTGTCGTTAATGTATGCGCCAACTTCTCCCGGTTGTGAGAAGTCCAATAGCGTCGTAAAGAAGCTTGCAGATTTAATGCGTTTCTTCATACGTTTCGCAGCATAGTACGCCACGGTACTGGCCAAGACCGTACCACCAATACAGTAACCTGCCGCATTTATCTGCTCTTGGCCCGTTACGTCTTCGATAGCCGTAACTGCTTTGGCTACGCCTTCCGTAACATAATCACCAAATTCCACCTGAGCTTGTTCTTTACCTGGGTTACGCCAAGACATCATAAACACGCTGTGACCTTGCTCTAACAACCAGCGAACCATGGAGTTCTTCGCGGTAAGATCAAGGATGTAATATTTGTTGATGAAAGGAGGAACGATCAACAATGGCGTTGCATTGACTTTTTCTGTCAATGGACGGTATTGAATGAGTTCAAACAACTCATTTTGAAACACAACATCGCCTGCGGTTGTCGCAACATCATCACCAACACGGAAAGCATTGTTGTTTGTCATTCGTACTTTCAGAATGTCTGCGCTTGACTCTACGTCCTCTTTCAGCTTTTCCAAACCTGTTAGAAGGTTTTCACCATTTTGCTCTAACGTCAGCTTAAGCAGCTCTGGGTTAGTCGCGATAAAGTTTGAAGGAGAGAGTGCATTGATGGCTTGGCGAGAGAAGAAGGTAATGCGTTCTTTCGTCTTCTCATCCAACCCTTCGATAGAATCCAGCGTGTCGAGATAAGTCTTACTAAACAATAGGTAGGATTGTTTGATGAAGCTGTACATTGCTTCGTTTTGCCAAGCTTCGTTAGAGAAACGCTTGTCGCCCTTCTCTGCTTCGATGATTTGTGCCTGATTGCCAGCTAACGCCACGTTCTGCCATATTTGCAGTTGTTGCTCCCACCACTCAGCTTGGAGCTTTAAAATCGCACCGGGTTGATTGGCAGCTTGTTCAAACAGTTTAGCCGTATCTTCGAAGTTCACTTCTTGCATGGCCTTATTCAAAGGAGAATTCACGACTGCCTTGTTGACTTCGAAATCATGCCACCACTGATGATTGGTTTCTTGAAGCTTAACAAGATAGTCCGAAAAGAAGTGTTGAAACATAGTCTTACTCCTATATTCGGAAAGAATAACGCCGCCCAATAATTCGGGCGGCGTAAAGTGGACCTACTACGCAGGAGTAACAGTCTTTAGATTTTCCGAAGTCATTTGTTCAACGTCTTCTTTGAATTCTTTTGCAATAGATTGCAGCTTGTTGCTGTCATCCATCATTTGCTGAGAAAGCTTAGTAAGAACCGTAAGCTGCTGGCTGTTGAATGCCGTTAGAGAAGTCACGTCTTTGATTTCTGACGCTGCTTTCATTTGGTTTAGGCCAACTTCGCTGTAAGTGCGGATTGCGTTAAGTTGAAGCTCTGTAAGCACTTCTACGTTCTTTGTCACTAGCTTGTTGAACTTCAAGTATGGTTCAAGGTTCTTTTCAGTTTGATCGCTAAAAGTTTTGAAGAAATCAGTGTACATGGTTTATCTCCTAGAGAAAGAATTAAAATATCCGTTTAAATAACTACCTAACTGCTTTTACAACCACAGCCGTGCCCATACCGCCGCCTACACAAAGTGAAGCAACACCGTACTGACCGTCTTGTTTGTGAAGTTCGTGTACTAGCGTAACCAGAATACGGTTACCTGATGCACCTAGAGGGTGGCCCAATGCGATTGCACCACCATTAAAGTTGGCTTTATTTTGAATTGAGCTCACTGGTACTTGGTTGGTTTCTGCCAATTTATGAATCACACCCAAAGCTTGTGCAGCAAAGGCTTCATTCAACTCATAAACGTCAATATCGCTGGTTTTCAGGTCGGCTTTGTTCAACGCTTTGTTTACCGATTCAACCGGACCAAGACCCATAATTTTTGGATCCAGACCAGACTGCGCATAACTCACGATTTCAGCGATTGGCGTTAAGCCGAGTTCCTGAACTGCACTCTCAGAAGCAAGGATAATGGCACTAGCACCGTCATTAATGCCGGAAGCGTTGCCTGCTGTTACCGTACCTTCACGGTCAAAAGCTGGGCGCAGTTTACTCAAGCCTTCCAGTGTTGCATTTGCTTTAGGGTATTCATCCGTATCAAACACGACGGTTTCGCGACGTTGTTTAACTTCTACCGGCACAATTTCATCTTTGAACTTGCCCGCTTCAATCGCAGCGACGGCCTTTTGTTGGCTAGCTAGGGCATATTCGTCTTGCTGTTGGCGCGTCAAACCAACCTCTTTCGCAACATTTTCGGCGGTGACACCCATGTGGTATTGGTTGTAAACGTCCGTTAGACCATCCGCAATAAGCAAATCTTGGAGTTCCATATGGCCCATTTTGTGGCCGTCACGTACATTGCTAGGCACAATAAAAGGGATTTGTGACATCACCTCCACACCTGCAGCGACAACCACTTGTGCGTCGCCGCTACGAATATGAGAAACGCCATCCATAACGGTTTTCATGCCACTACCACAAACCATGTTCACACCATAAGCCGGCACGGACTCAGGAATGCCAGCAAACAATGCCGCTTGACGTCCAACGCCCATGCCTTGTCCGGCTGCAATAACGTTACCTACAATCACTTCATCAATCTTATCGCTAGGAAGTGCAACCTCTTCAAGCGCACCTTTAATCGCCACTGCCGCTAGATTACCTGCTGAGATATTTTTTAAGCTTCCGCTAAAAGCACCAATCGGAGTACGTTTCGCCGCTACAATAAATACTTTTTCCATCATCTTCTCCTAGCTCATGTATAGGCCGCCGTTCACCGACAGTGTTTCTCCGGTGATATACGCGCCTGCATCACTCACTAAGAAGCTTACTGATGCTGCAATTTCTTCTGGCGTCGCTAAACGCTTCATTGGGATCTGATTGGTAATGGACTCCAACACTTCCGGTTTCATTTGCTCAACCATTGGCGTCCCTGTGTAACCCGGAGCAATAACGTTAACCGTTACACCTGAGCGAGCACCTTCATACGCCAAGGCTTTAGAGAAACCAATCATGCCAGCTTTAGCCGCTGAGTAGTTTGCTTGACCAAACTGGCCTTTCAGACCATTAACAGAAGAGATGTTAATAATACGACCACCACCTTTTTCGCACATGGTTGCAAAAAGTGGCTGTGTCACGTTGAACAAGCTGTTTAGGTTGGTATTAATGACATCGTTCCAAGCTTGTGCAGTCATCTTTTTAAACACACCATCGCGCGTGATACCTGCATTGTTGATTACGACATCAACGGTCCCTTCTTCCTCTAGCAATAGTGCCAATTTTTCAGCACATTGAGTCGTGTTAGTCACATCTAATTCAAAAAGGCGAACCTGATCTTTAGTAAACCCTTTTTCATTAAACCATTCCAACGCACACTCATAATTACCCGTAAAATATGTTGCGACAACACGGTAACCATCATTGACTAATTGAGAGGAAATAGCAGAACCAATTCCGCCTTTTGATCCAGTGATCAAAGCGACTTTCTTCATTGAAGACTCCATTCTTAACGGCATTTTAAAAGCGAATTAAGACACTGGCGAAATACTTCACCAACTGACGTGTAAAATTATTCTTGTGGCAACAAATCCTCTGCTGCCTTTTATTTTAAGTTAACCTAGAAATATTACATTTCAAATAAAAAGCTAGTTCGTTTACATAAGATTGATTTAGATCTCACTAGCCATGAAATGTTATAGAAACGTTAATTCACCATAAGTCATTGATTAAAATAAATTTAACTTAAAGACAAGTTTGTCAACATCAAGGGAAAACAATATAAATTCAGAGGCTTACATGGATTTTTGTGTTTATTACATTAGCAAGGCGTTTAAGATCATCTTTCAATTTCAAACTAATAATTCGCAATTAAATCATTGGAGTAATAGTTCCAATAGATGACCTTGCAAATATTAAATATATCATTTATTTAGATGCCATCTTGCATTAAAACTTTAATTAGCATCAAACCTTTAATGACAATTAAATCAACGTAAAATAAATAAAATCTCTGAAATCTTTTCCTTAATATAGGCTTATTTAAAAACCGACTTTTTATAAATGTCACCATTTGGTGCATGCAAGCACTAATATGTCGCAATCATTTAATTACTATTTTATTTTTATTAAATAGTTGAAAGGTAGATGGATGTCCAAGAAGGTAACGACTTTTATCTATGGCATCGAAGAGCACTTTGCACTATCTTTGTTGCCTGACTAGCTAATAATACAATAATCACTAATATGAATACCGCTTTGCTGACCATGTTTATCCCCACCTTTTTCTTTGTTTCTATCACGCCTGGCATGTGTATGACACTCGCGCTCACGTTAGGCATGAGCATCGGCTACCGAAGAACCCTGTGGATGATGGCAGGAGAATTAGTTGGGGTGGCGCTGGTTTCTGTCTCAGCAGTACTTGGTATTGCCGCAATCATGCTCAACTACCCATGGCTGTTTACTGCGCTCAAACTGATTGGCGCTAGCTACCTGCTCTATCTGGGAATTGAAATGTGGCGTTCACGAGGTAAGCTCGCAATCAATGTCGATAGTATTGATGTCCCGACTAGTGGTAACTGGGATTTGGTACTTCAAGGGTTTATTACAGCCATCGCAAACCCAAAGGGGTGGGCGTTCATGATTTCACTTCTCCCTCCGTTTATCGATCAAAGCACAGCACTCACGCCTCAACTTGTTGTTCTCGTCTCTATTATTTTGCTATTTGAGTTCATCTGTATGTCTCTTTACGCCACGGGTGGCAAAGGACTTAAACGTTTACTAGGCCAATCAAAAAACGTGCGCTTGATGAACCGAATTGCAGGCACTTTGATGATGGGTGTCGGTGTTTGGTTGTTATTGAGCTAATTCAGCAAGCAATGACACACATCTTAGATAAGTTCAAACAGACCATTCGTGAGGCACTCGATTTTCAGGCTCGCGTGTGGGTAGTAAACGTCTATACGGGAGAGCACAAAGGCGAGTCTTATGTGGTGAATGAGGACAGCTTTTCGGAACCATTACAGTGGATGAAGAAGAAAGATTATCAAGATGCCATGCTCACCAAAGTTGAATCGATGAAGCGTTCCCAAATCATAGAGTTCGATCTTGGTTCAGTGAAGCATCGTCTAATGCGCGTTAAGTAACACCTTCTTCTATTTTGTTTCTCGTTTTTCGTTTCTCTAGATAAAAAAGCGCCACTCAAGTTGAGTGGCGCAAGCACTTTTACCTTACACACCAAGCATTATGGCGCAGTGTCTATCTCTACCGGTAGGTAGTGTTTTGGTTCTAGTTTCAGCCATTCCGGCAAAACCGTACCAATTGAGATTGATGACCACGTACCCGATAGTACGCCAATGAACATCGCTGTTGAGAAACCAGCAAGAGCTGAGCCCCCCATTATCCATAGTGCTCCGACAGTGATAAGCGTTGTACCAGACGTCACCATAGTACGGGAGAACGTCGCCAGTACCGCTTCATCGTTAATTTGTTCCGTTTTCCAACTTTGCTTAGCAACCAGTAACTCACGAATTCGGTCTGCAATGATAATCGAGTCATTTAGCGAGTAACCGAGAATGGCGAGAATCGCTGCGAATACCGTTAAGTTGAATTCCATTTGCGTAATCGCAAAGAAACCAAGAACTAAAATAACGTCGTGCGCTAGAGCGAACAATGAACCACTTGCTAAGCGCCATTCGAAACGGAAACACAAGTAACCAAGGATTGTCAGTACTGAAACCAATAGTGCCAAACCACCTTGATCAAACAGGTCCTGCCCTACTTGAGCCCCAACGATACTGTTACTTACCACTTTCACTTCATGTGAGATCGGCTTAAGCGTCTCTGCCACGCTTGGCAAAGTTTGACCCTCTGTTGGTGCTGAGTAACGAATAACCCAACGACCATCCTCACCTGAACGTGTTACTGATGTTGATTCACCTAGCTTTGGTTGCAGTGCATTCAGTAAATCGTGATTCGTCAGTTGTTTATCAACCTTCACTTCGGTAACCATACCACCAGTGAAATCGAGACCTAGGTTCAGCCCTTTCATACCAAGGGCAACCAGCGCAATGACCGTTAGAACAACAGAGACAAACGTCGTAAAGTAACGAATCTTACGGATATTTTGTTTTAGCATTTCAACCATGATTTAAACCCTTACATCACGACGGCCATCGCGGCCCCAAATTAAATTAATCATTGCACGAGAAGCGAATACGCCAGTAAACATACTAGTCATCAAACCCAAGCCTAGTGTTAAGGCAAAGCCCTGAATGGGACCGTTACCGATCGCGTATAGAATCACTGCTGTGATCATGGTGGTGATGTTGGCATCAAGGATGGTTGCAAATGCACTGTCAAAACCGAGGTCAATCGCTTGAGCGAAGCTGCGACCCTCTCGCATTTTGTCCTTAATACGTTCAAAGATAATTACGTTGGTATCCACTGCCATACCTACGGTCAATACCAAACCGGCAATACCAGGCAATGTAAGTACCGCACCTGGAAGCAGCGCGATTAAGCCAAGCAAACAAAGCATGTTTGCACAAAGTGCTACGTTTGCAACCCAACCTAAACGACGGTACCAAAGCGCCATAAAGGTGAGCGTTAAGCCCATACCTAGCGCAAGCGCAGCAAAGCCGTTTTGGATGTTTTCTGCACCAAGAGAAGCACCAATCGTGCGCTCTTCAACAATCGTTACTGGCGCAGTTAGAGAGCCCGCACGTAGAAGCAACGCAAGTTGTTGTGCTTCGTCCATACTGCCAGCACCTGTGATGCGGAATTGACTACCAAGTTGAGATTGAATCGTTGCCACACTGATGACACGCTCACTACGCTCTGTCATGCCACGTTCATTTGTCTTGTACTCACGGTATACGGTCGCCATTGGCTTACCAATGTGAGTCGCCGAGAAGTCGCTCATCTTCTTACCACCAGCATGGTCTAGTGAGATGTTTACTTCTGACATGCCCATTTTATCAACACCAGCACGTGCGTTAACGATGTGCTCACCGGTTAGAACAGGACGCTTAGCGAGAGTCACAGCACGACCATCGTTATCTTTTAGGACAAGATCTTGACTACTGTGCGCTTGGCTTGCATCTTTTACTTCGTAGAACGCAAGACTAGCCGTTGCACCGATTACGTTTTTCGCTTGCGCAGGATCTTGAACACCAGGAAGCTCGATACGAATGCTCTCTTTACCTTGACGTTGAACCATCGCCTCGGTAATACCAAGTTCTTCGATACGACCGCGCATGATCTTCAAGTTTTGTTGTAGTGTTGTAGTTTGGAACTCTTGGATGTTTTGTTCACTTGGTTGAAGCTCAAAGCCACGGTCTGTGCTCGTCATTGTCCAACCGGGGTAGTTTTGACGAAGAAACTGGCTTGCTGCTTTCAAACCTTCTTCATTTTCACTGTTTACCGCAATGTGGTTGCCCGCTTCGGCACGAACCTGAACACCACGAACACGCTCTTCACGTAGGCTAGCTTTGATTTCATCAATCAGTGCATCACGTTGTTCTTCAAATGCTTTATTTACGTCTACGTTCAGTAGGAATTGCACACCACCGCGTAAGTCCAGACCCAGCTTGATTGGGCTAAAGCCCATTTCATTTAGCCACTCTGGTGCAACCGATACGTAAGAGAACGTAATGCTGTCGTCTTTGTTCAATTGTTCGTTTAACAGAGCCCGCGCTTTACTTTGTGCATCTTCGCCATCGAAAACGATTGTAGTTTGGCCGTCTTTCTCAATGATCTTCGACGCAGGAATGTGATGCGACTTTAATAGCTGATCCAATTGAACCACTGACATCGCACTGTTGTTTTGGTCAGCAAACGTTACCTGAATAGAAGGTTGCTCACCAAACCAAGTTGGGATTGCACTCAGGGTTAAGATGATAACGGTCGTAATCAATACGACATATTTCCATGCTGAGTAATGGTTCAGCACTTTTCTGGTTTTTTGTGGTTTCGGTGTTTTCTTCATGTAAACATCATCCCTTCACTAATCAGCGAAGATTCAAATAGTTAGATTCAAGACACGACAAAACAATTACCTAACTAAAACGCAGGTACGGAATGCGCAGAACGATCACTCGCCCTGTAAAAATGTTGTCGTGTTAAGAATGCACAAGATGTGCAGAGTGATGGTGTTTAAGCTGAAAACTGACTATTGAGGGCGACGTACATGGCATTGGTTTCTTTCCAACCAGAAATGCGATGGTCACTAACAAAATGATGAAAGGTAGATTGGTTTTGACGCCAACTGATGTCCATTAGGCTATAAGCATAGCCAGCATCAGCATAAAAAGGGCTGGTTAGGTCGCCAACGAAATCAACATGTTCGTCGTCGATATTCTCACGCAGGTGCGATGTCCAACGTTGAGAGTTAAAAATGGCAAATGAATCTTGGCTGGCGTGCCCTTCTGAAACTGGAGACTGAGTAGACTCTTCTGTCAGCTCGGAGATATCAACCGGAGAGTTCGTTGCAGAGTTAGCAACCGTAAAGGGTTGTAACTTAGAGAAATGAGGTAAGTGTGATTTATGTTCTAACTGTGCAGCAGAAACCTGCATTGGCGACAGCACCATTGCAAGTAGCAGCAAAAACAGTTTTCTAACGTAAATCCAAGGCATGATAGCTCACTTAAAACAAAACGAGCCGAGTTTACAACTCAGCTCGGAGATAGTATTCCTATTGCTTATAGTTAACAACTAAAAAGTTATAAATCTCTGTTTCCAACCTTGGAAAGCAACATCCACCAGCGTTCAGCAGGCATTCATCGATAGAATATTTCACCTTTATCGACATCTAAATAGATTTTGTTTTCTTGTTCTAGACCGCCGCAGTATATGAAATACACATTGCGCTTTTTATACGTCACAGAGCGAACCCAACCACCAAGTTCTTCGAAGTCACTAGGTGTACAAGTTTCGTCATCAAGCAATTGCTGCGTTTTATTTCGGAACATATCTATGTGTACTTTCAAATCATCGGACTTTTGCAAGTAACTATCCAATATTTCCAAGCGTTCTTGTTCTTTAATAACCGGTTGTGAATCGGATAGCCCTTTCGCGTCTACCCATTCTGCGGTTTCTTCCCCACCCTCTTCATAAACAATGTAATCCGAGAGGCGGAACCAACCATCTGCTTTCTCCAGTACCGACACTTTCTCACCCTTATACAAGGCATCAACAATCAATGATTGGTTATCGGGTTTGTTATACACGTTGATGCGGCGATCTGTGACATAGTATTCAGTGATCTCTGGAGCAGGCCCTTCCAAGTCCATAATAGGTTTTGGTTCCTCTTTCTGCTCCACCTCTTTTTCAGGCTTAGGCGGCGCTTCAGTGACGGGTTCGTCTTTTTGCATAAAGAAGAAGTAGTACCCTGCCCCAGCACCTCCAAGCAGCAATAAAATGACCAGTGCAATCAGTGCTTTCTTCATGTCCTATTCCTTTTCTTCTTTACGTTAACGACGTCGATACACCATCTATACTGATAGCAGATGCATAACTGACGTGAAAACAATGATGAACAAGCTCAAATGGATATTGATATTGCTCCTAGTTCCACTTCCAGCATTCCCCAATATTCAATGTGACCACACTTCGTGGAATGACAATCTTACCCAATTCAGTCGTTTAGAGTCCAATTACAATGAACATGCTCGTTTATTTAATGAAAGGCTACAAGAATACAACGATAGCAAGATGTACTCACAAACGTTTTCAACGGATGAATTAATCAATCTTTGGCGCACGCCTTCCAATAAAAACCGATTGAAAAAGCAATTGTTGGAATCTAAGGAGCAACGAGAAGATTTCATCGAAATGTCCCGCGCTATAAACGCCCTGATGCATCGCTCTCAAACCATCGCTGAAAATTGGAAACGCATTGTCTTTTATTGTCAAAAGGAAGGCACTAAGTCGAACGAAATCACCGCAAACTGGTATCTGACCAATACATTAGAAATGCAAAATGACTTCCGAATTTTGGCCGGAAAGTACCTCACGCTTGCCAACCAATATGGTATGGAAATCGACGCTATTAACTATGCACGAAACAGGTCTGATTGATTCTGTTCATATTGGGATTGTTCCCCCTCCAAATTGAGCAATTAATAATCAAACAGGTCATTTTATAGAGACATCCGTCACAATAACGCTTTACTTACGACCAGTTTTTGGGTAATTTACCCATTAACAAAATTTAATATAAAGTCACATTTGGCTGGAGATGATGCTACAAAAATGGTTATCAATCGATTAAGTAACAGGGATTGTCCTAATGCTACCAAAGCCAAGTTTTTGTCAGTAGTTAGGCACGTTAAACAGTTCGGTTCAATCAGTGACCTGGACCTTTGTAAAATCTTCGGAGAGACAATTTGGAGCGATGGGAGGGAATACCATTCAGCCGCGTTCTCATTTAAGGTTGATAGACACACAGGTAACTGTGAGATCTCAAAATACAAATACCAATAAGGCTTAAAAGAATCACCAAGCGGAGTCAGGAAACTGACTCCGTTTTTTATTGTTCGCTAAACGGAAGGCGATTTAATGTTTTGGCATAACAATAGTGAAATCGTGCTCGGAATACCCTTCAACCAAATAACTGTCCTGACATAACAGTCGGCAATAACGCAGTATTCCCTCTTTGTTGTGCGATTCAAGCATCTTCATACTCGGCAACTTTGCTTCATCCAATAAGTTAAACGCACAGGCTATCTTCGCCGCCCGATACATCTTCTCAATCATCTCGACAGTATGATTTGGATTAGCTGATTGATAATTCAAAGAGCCAGAAGCCAAGACATAGTCCGCACTCGGCAGCACAAGTTTGGAAAAGTCTCCTCGTATGTAATCCGCGTGTGTTTTAAAGACTCTTTGCCTAGCCACAGAAATGAACTGCTTCTGCTGGTCAATTCCGATATAGCCAGATAAGCAGATATCTTTTCGCTCTAAATATTCAAGTAAATCAGCATAACCACACCCGATATCTACAAGGCTCGCACCATCAAGCGGCAAATCATGACACAAGGCTTCAAAGCGACTTACTTGGCTAAACTTGTCCTGCCAACCTAATGTTTTTGCCTTGTCGTCACCAAATTGCTTATATCGTTTACGGTGATAATGAGCGATACGCAGCCTATCTAACCACTTCATGTTTACTTACCTTTCGAAATCACTTTATGATTTAGTATCAACTTAAGTTTGAGTATAAATTGGAAGATTACCATTACCCTTCACTTGTCGAATGGCTAAGTGCGTGTGGATGTCTTTTACATTTTCCAATCGCTGTAATTTTCGAGTAAACGACTCATAACCCGTCAGATCTTTGCTTACTACTTCGAGCAGATAGTCGTATGCCCCAGAAACAACATGACAAGAGATGACCTCTTCCATATCACCGATGGCTTGTTCAAAGTCATCAATAGAGGTTGCTTGGTGATTATTCAAACTGACCTCAACAAACACCGTCATCGCGATGCCCGCTTTATCACGTGAAATCATTGCCCTATAACCACTAATGACCCCCTCCTGCTCTAGCCGTTTGATCCTTCTTGCACAAGGTGAGGCAGAGAGTCCGACTTTATCTGCAAGCTCACTCGTCGTCATCGTCGCGTCTTGTTGAATCAAATGAAGTAATTGGCGATCTATTTTATCCATTCCATCATCCATGCCAAATTTCACCAATAAAAGCTTTCATTGAGATTAAAATCATCAATATTTAGCAATCTAGCGCTATAGTTTGCCACCATTAATCGTCACTTTCATCCGATAATTAACACATTATTCACAAAGTATTGGACACATGATGGCTTTAGGATACGCCGCGATGCTCACCACCCTTTTTCTTTGGGCTGGTTTTTTTCTGTCCCTCAAAGGCGGGGCGATTTCTAATCTTGAGCCAGCAGACATTGCTCTCACCCGATTTCTCGTCCCGGCCTTAGTCTTATTTCCATTCGTCATCAAATCGATGGATCACGTGCGCGCGGTCCCCAACAAATACCTCCTCGGTATCCTTCTTGGCAGTGGCTTGCCTTACTTGTTGATTGTTGGCACTGCAATGCAGTTTGCCCCTGTCGCGCATGGCAGTGCTCTCGTCCCTGGAACCTTACCTTTATTTGTATCTGCTATCGCGGTAATTTGCTTTCAACAACCACTCAGCCGACATCGAATTATTGGTCTCTCGGCGGTGTTGTTTGGTATAGCTGTTTTTTTATTGTCCAATTTGGGAAGTGAATACAATTGGCCTCAACTTAAAGGGCATTTTTTGTTTTTGCTGGGTAGTTTGATGTGGGCCACGTTTACTATCAGTGCTCGTGTAGCAAATTTGAGTGCACAGGTTTGCGCTGGGTTTGCATCGATCATCTCGTTTGCGATGCTTATCGTTGCCATCGGGTTTGGTTGGACAGACAGTTACCTCGCCATCACCTCCTTAAGCAAATGGCCATGGAGTGAACTCCTTGGACATATCTTACTGCAAGGCATTGGGGCTGGGTTAATTGCCTCTTTCACTTTCCTCTATGCCGTAAAAAACATTGGGGCAGAAGCGAGTGCAGCCTTTGGTTCCTTAACCCCTGTGCTCGCGACCTTGCTGGCGATACCGGTTTTCAATGAAAGACCAGACATCTTAACTTGGTGCGCACTCTTTTTGGTTACGTGTGGCAGCATCGTGGCAAGCAATGTTTTAATGAAACAAGACCCTGGCCAAAAATATCAGCCCCCCGTTCACAGATAAGAATAAAATTGCATGACTTTTGTCTCCGACTATTGAAAGCCAAAACGGCGTTTTGATAACCTGTTGAGCATAATAAATTACAACGTCAGATGTTATGCCTTCAACTCACAGCAAAGACGAATTACATCGATTTTTAAAAACTGGAATGCGCCTCTGGGTTAACTTCGAGTTCAGCTCGGAAGAAAAATACAGTTACGCTGCGACTTATATTGGATTGAAAGAAAACGCTTATATCATTCTCGATATTCCAACACGCCTACTGGAAGAACAAGCACTCCGTAAGCTCAACAATGTCGATGTGGTCATCCGAGGCGTTTCAGATACGGATTTGGGACACGTGATTGCTTTTAAAACCAGCGTTCTGATGAATATTCTACGTCCATCTCCGTTGTTGTTTATTCGTATTCCAGCCACATTCGCGACCAAGCCCGTGCGAGAACATGAACGCTACAAGCTACAGCTGGATTGCGCTATCGACCATATGAACAATAAATACGAAGGCTGCTTGATTGATTTCTCGCTATCCGGTTGCGGGATCTCAACCATGATAGAACCAGAGTTCTTAGTAGGTGATAGGATCACGATAGACTCACCTCTAAGTGGTTATATTGATGATGACAATCGCTGCTCCGTTGCAAACATTAAAAAGCTTGCCAAGGGTTGGATTATTGGGGTGCAATTTGCGGAACCTTTGAATATGACGGAAGAACTCAAAACAGAGCTGCTTGAACAATCCTTTTCTGCAGCGACAATATAACTACTCAGTAGTGTCAACGATAAAAGGGGCAACTACGCCCCTCTGTTTCGGTTTTTAATTACGTTCTTTCTACTAAGAATCGCTGCTTGAAATCGACAAATGCCTCGTGCAATGCGTTCTCTTTGATCGGCTTGAGCAGCACATAGTTCGCCCCTGCTGCCATAAATGCATCGCTGGTTTCTTTTGCAGTATCTGCAGTACAAGCGTAAATAGGCGTGCCCAGTCGTAAGTTCTGACGTATCTCGTGCGTCGTTTCGATACCACCAAGGTGCGGCAGTTGATTATCCATCAATATCAAATCGTAATTATTGTCAGACAGATATTCCATTGCCTCTAAACCGTCTTTCGACCAATCCACCTGCATCTTGTATTTCTTACAAAATGCTTGAAGGATAAAGGCATTGGTATGATTGTCTTCCACCAGCAAGACTTTTAAGCTTTCATCAAACAAGGCTTCTGGTTTCACACGCTGACTGGCATCCAATGGGCGAAGTACACGCGCTCGGTCTTTCACAGGTAACGTGACGACAAATGTGGTGCCATGCCCTTTACTACTACGAACTTGGACGTCACCATCTAACATATCGACGAGGTTTTTTACAATCGTCAATCCAAGGCCGCTGCCGCCATATTCACGTGTGGTTGTTGCCTCTTCTTGAACGAAAGGTTCGAACATTTGGTCAAGCTTATCCGATTCAATACCAATCCCTGTATCGATGATCTCAACAACCAAGACACTGTTCTCTGCGCCATAAAATTGCTCTAATTCTGCTTTTAGATGAACGCTTCCTGATGGTGTGAACTTCACCGCATTACTGACCAAGTTAAACAAAATCTGATTGAGTCGAACTTGGTCAGTAAAGATCTCGACATCTTGATCGAGCTTGTTCTCAATGATGAGTTCAACGCTCTTGTTATTACAAATTGGACGATAGATGTTATCTAGCGTGCGAATGGTGTCATTGAACGAAAACGGGTGCTTTTGAATATTGAACTTACCTTGCTCAATCTTGGAAAAGTCTAAGATATCATTCAAAACTGCCAATAAATGCTCACCACTATGGCAAAGCACATCGATTTGATTCTTCTGTTCTTCGGTTTCTACCGTGTCTTTTAATAACTGTGCGACACCCAAAATACCGTTGATTGGCGTTCGAATTTCATGGCTCATCTTTGCGAGGAAATCAGCACGAGCTTGCGCGGACTTCTCTGCCTCACGCCGTGCAATGTTACTCTGCTTTTCGGCTTCGATGAGGGTCGTGATATCTTGACCCTGAACGATAATGCCGCTGATATCACCATCAACCCGGATTGGCGACAAATTCCAACGGTATATCTTGTTGCCAATAGGTACGTTAACCCCTGTCAATGTCGCCCCTTGAGCAGCCATTTTCAGGTGTGGGGTCAGTTTCTCTTTGAAACCCTGGAAAACCGGATGCATGGTTTCATGATCGTCGTCTATCACCAACTCTTTGCGAGCAGCAGGGTTCATCTGAATCAAGATACTTTCTTCCGACCATACCATGATCGGCGATAGTGCGAAGTTGAAGAGATCTCGGAAAGATTTCTTTTGCGCTTCTAACTCTTCAAAGGTACTTTCCAACGTCGAACCAATGTGGTCAAACTCCTCAATGTTCGAACCGTTAAATCGTTCGAACCCTTTCTCTTCTCGAGCTGAACGTGTGTAAGACATTAGAGATTCCAGTTGAGCCGATACCTTGCTCTCTATCCATTCTTTGGTCAGTAAAGCAATCATGACCATACCGATAATGGAAGCCAACATGGCTAAAATGTGTTGAATTTGCAGTGTCACAACACTGTGATTGTCTTGTACGGTAAGTAAACAAAGCTCAGTGGTCACCGCATTGACTTCAATTGGCGTTTCAATCACGAGCAATTTATCGAGTTTTTGTTGTGACCCTTTACGTTGCAAAACGTCAGCCACACTGTATGACTCATCCCCAATTAGAGAATTCGCTAGTGGGGCATTATTCGCTATCAAGAGGACGTTATCGACGTTACTTTCGCTTTTGAGTTTATCCATTAAAGCGAAATTATTATCCAGAACAACCGCATTGAACGAGAAGCCCAGCACCTCCCCGGTCGGAGGGTCTAAAACCGGAACACGACGAATCAGCATGTGCCTGGAGCCGATAGAAGTCATCACGTTGACGTAATACCAGTTGTTACTAAAAGTCACGCGGTTTGCCAGACTATCGAGAATGAGGTCATTCACACCGTAAAAATGCGCATTTCCATCATCCCAAATGATGCCTTGGTGATCAGTCAGGAAGCGAAACTCAGGTGTATGGGACGGATCACTTTGGTCAATACTGAGAAAAAAGAAATTTAACGCGTCCGTATTTCGGTCGGCGTAAAAATTACGGATCACTTCACTTTTCGTATTGCTATCGTGATGAATTTGAATCGCCGCAAAATGGCTATCAAAAATGTTGTGAATCAATGCGGAGGTTTGCTGCTTAGTCCTGTCCACTTCCTGCCAAATAATTTGTTTGGAGAAGTAATAGCTCTGAATGAAAATCCCTAGAATGATCGGAGCAAGGACAAGAATGATGATCTTTGTAATAAGCGTCGCGAGAGAGCGACGCTTGTTTGGGTCTGATCGTGTTGTCATCAATTATCTGAGTATCTAAATGCGCGCTTTTTAAGTGCTTCGATTCTTTCCGGTGAATCCGCTTTCGTGACAATTTCAAAATCACCGGAATAAACGGTAGGAACTGGTTTTCCTTCCAAGTCCCATTTAATGGCTTCTGCCATCGCGATCCCTGTATCATCATTCATACGCATCACAGTAATGTCTAGGTCACCTTTTTGAATGGCATTAAGCTCTGCAGAGCCACCACCCCATCCGTTGACCATGATGTCATCTCGACCGAGCTCAGACAGTGCATCGACAGCGCCTAAAGCCACATCAGTTGAGCAGGCGTAAATAAAATCAACATCTGGGTATTTTGCTAAGCTCGCTTTCGCAGCATCGTACCCAGATTGTTTTGTCGCTTTCGTGTAGTACGCTGATTGTAGTTCAAAGTTATTATCACGGTTAACTTGGTGAATAAAAGTATCACCTCTTACGTCGCTAATGTAGCCCTCAGAGAAATAAAGTACGCTGTAATAAGTGTGTTTTGGGAAGTACTTTCCGAATTCCGTTGCTAATTCTCGGCTACCTTCCGCATGGTCAAAACCGACATATAAGAATGGTTGATGCTTATCCCAAGCACGAACAGGCGTGGTGATGTTTTGTAAAATTAACTTAGTATCTGTTGAATCCAAAACGTGCTCAACAAACTTGCGGTGTCTGGTGGTATCCAAAGTAAAGATTAAGTAATCGGACTTACTTTTTAACGCTTCCATCAAAGACAAACTTTGTTGCTTGATATCCGCATTTGGACGAGTAAATACTTGGTTTATTTGATAGTTGATGTTCAACTTATCTAAACGTTTTTCAAACGCGGCAATGTTTCTTACCCAGTAATCGGACACTTGTTGACCAGGATACACAACCGAAATTTTCAATGGCCGCTTTCTCGTTTTTGAGAATGGAACAGGGTGCTCACGAACCGCTTCTGCCAAGGCATTGGTCAGTTTTCTTTGCTCTGGAAACTCATCGAGAAACTCTTGGTACGCCCAATAGCCATTAAGCACTTGTGTAGCATTTGAAATGGGTGAAAAACCGATCATAGAAATCAGAGAAAATAGTAACGCTTTTTTCATATGTTGCTCTTTTAGTTTTTATGGAGCATGTCGCAGCTCTATATTATTACCTAGCCGAGTCATCCTTTACCCTAATAATTACATCTTCCATAAATTGTCCGATTCTATATAAATCTTGCTGATAAGCCTTATCGGACGTTACCGTATTATGTGTTACTACCGCCTGAAATGATACCCACCCCAGTCAAAAATAAACCGCCATTTGAAGGCGGTTTGTCTTGTTGCAAAAGAAACATTTGGTTGGGATATCAAAGCTTGGATTAACAGCCCAAATTTGCATTTTCTAACCAATTTTAAATAGTGCTTAAATGGCGCTGCTTTATCCTAATTTATTGAAATCCAACTTTACGCATTTGAAAGGAAAGGGATTGGTTATCGTCGATAGTGATCTCCGCGACTTCTTTTACCAATTGCTCTTTCTTTGCTTTGGTCAGTTGTTTGATGAAATATTCTGCTTTCATCGCAACGCTTTTGTTTTCAAAAGAAGATGACCACTCCAGTATAAGCGGTCCCTTCCCTTTTAGTGCTTTCGCACCTTTACCATTTTGATGCTGTTTAAAGCGTCGTTGCACATCGTTCGTCACACCGCAATACAAGGCATTGCGGTTGTTTCGTATCAGATACACACTCCAGCTTTGCTCGGCAGCGTCACTCATGAAAGCAGTGATTTAACCTGTGCTTTTAGTGCCTCTAACTCTTCACGAAGTTGCGCGACTTCTTGCTCTAGTTGAGCAACGCGTTCAGAGCCCGCAGAAGAAGGAGCAGATGCGGCCACGGCCAATTCGCTCATGTCAACTTCTCCACAGAACAAGTGCATGTAGCGAGACTCACGTTTGCCAGCTTCACGAGGAAGTTTCACCACAAGAGGGCCTCTTTCTTCGCTAGCTAGGAGCTCAAGTACGTTTTCCACTTCCTTCACATCATTGAAAGTTGCGAGACGGTTAGTTCGCGTACGGATTTCACCCGGCGTTTGAGCGCCACGCAACAACATGCAACACACCATGCCTTTTTCTTGCGCGCTTAATTGCAAATCGCCGAATTCGGTATTGCAGAAGCGATGCTGATATTTGCTAACACGACTATTGAAACTGCTTTCATCGCTTACAAGTCGACGCTCAATCAGAGCATCTACTGCATCAAGGACGTCAGCTTCAGATAAGGACATGACTGGTTCACGGTTACTTTTTTGATTGCACGCATTCGTAAGTGCGTTAAGGCTGAGGGGATATTGGTCTGGGGTGGTGACTTCTTTTTCGATCAAGCAACCAATTACTCGTGCTTCAATTGCCGTTAGCTCAACTTTCATAATGCATTTCCTTATTATTTTTGCATTTGAATTTGGGTATCAGGCTAAAGCATAGCGCATGGACCTGACACCCTTTGCGATTCGGGTTAGGTCTTAATGCTCTGATAAGATCGACACTTTGGTCATCTTTCCATTCTCATCAATCATCATTATCTTCGAACGGTTGAGTTCGACTTCTGTGATTTCGAGTTGTGTTCTTGCTGTAACGTAAGCCGCTTTAAGTTTCTCTGCCAATGAATCGGTGGTTGATTCTATCTCTTGGCTTTCGACTTGCTCCGCTGTATTACCAGAGTTCATTTCGAGCTTCATCATATTGTGTTGAATGAAGCTGATAATATAGCGTCAACCTCCCTATGACAACGAGTCGGTTCATTTCAGTGAACGATAGTCCAAGCTTTTCAGTAACGAGTGTTAACAACACATCAGAATTGGTGGATAAATGTTCAACCCTGCCACGCGTTTGATCTAAAGACTGTTATGCTACGACATGTTGTGCTTTAATCGAGTCAGATATTCACAAATTAGGAAAGGGAACCATGAGTAGCGTATTTGAAATCGTTAACCAAGCTCGTCGTAAAAACAAACTAAAACGTGAGCTGCTTGATAACGAGAAAAAAGTTCGTGATAACCGTAAGCGTGTAGACCTTCTAGAAAACCTACTAGACTACATCAAACCAGAAATGACTCACGACGAAATCGTTGCAATCATCAAAAACATGAAAGCAGATTACGAAGACCGCGTTGACGATCATATCATCAAGAGCGCAGAGATTTCTAAAGCGCGTCGTGACATCAGCCGTCGTATCCGTGAACTGACTGAAGAAGACAAGCAAACTAGCGGCAAAAAATAAGTCGAATTAGTTACAGAATTCAACCCCGTGCAGGGATAACTTGCTCGGGGTTTCTTTTTGTCTCTTTGTTATACACTGTGTACAATAAAATCAACTTCAGTTTCAAAAACATTCAACGTTCCTATGCCTTCAACTTCTTCTAACGCACAACCGACGTTAGCAAAACAACTGTTTACTATGACATGGCCAATGCTCTTTGGTGTGTTGTCGTTGATGAGCTTTCAGCTAGTCGACAGCGCCTTCATCGGCCAACTAGGTGTGCTGCCTCTCGCTGCACAGGGCTTTACTCTACCACTTCAAATGGTGGTTATCGGCATTCAAGTCGGCCTTGGCATTGCAACAACCGCTGTAATTTCAAAAGCATTGGGCGCAAACGATACCCGCTACGCAAAGCAATTAGGTGGCCTTGTCTTAATGATTGGTTCTGTGGGTGTGGCGATATTTGGCCTACTCATTTGGTTGTTACGCTACCCTATCCTTTCCCTATTAAGCGCACCAGAAACGGTAATGCCAATCATCGACAGCTATTGGCCTTGGTGGCTATTGAGCTCTTGGACCGGCGCTGTTCTCTACTTTTACTACAGCATTTGTCGCGCAAATGGCAACACCATGCTACCTGGCACCATGATGATGGTCACTAGCGGTGTGAACTTAGTGCTAGATCCGTTATTTATCTTCACGTTTGATTTGGGCATAAATGGAGCTGCAATCGCGACCATCATTGCATTTGGTTTCGGTATATTGGTAGTCGCTCCCCGTGTTCAAAAAAAACCATTGGGCCACATTCCAATGGCAAGATTTAAATGTGCTTAAGAGCGTAACATCGATTGGCAACATTATGGGACCAGCGATGATCAGCCAGTTACTGCCGCCTCTCTCCTCTATGCTAGCAACCAAGCTGCTTGCTGGCTTTGGTACGGCGGCAGTTGCGTCTTGGGCTTTGGGCTCGCGCTATGAATTTTTTGCGATTGTATCGGTATTGGCGTTGACCATGTCAATGCCGCCGATGGTCGGACGCTTATTAGGAGCGAAAAACTACACCGACATTCGTGCGTTGGTGTCTATTGCCGTTAAGTTCATCCTTGGTTTCCAGTTGTTGATTGCGCTAGTAACCTTTGCCGCAGCTAACCCACTCGCCTTACTTATGACAAGTGATACTCAAGTAGAACAAGTCTTGCACATGCACTTGATGATTGTCCCAATCAGTTTAGGTTCGCTTGGGGTGTGTATGTTGATGGTGTCGATTTGTAACGCACTGGGGAAATCTTATACCGCACTAACCATCTCAGCCCTGCGCCTGTTTTTGTTCTTCCTACCGTGTCTATGGGTGGGGGCTCAGGCGGGAGGCATTCAAGGTCTACTGATTGGCGCTTGTATTGGTAACCTTATGGCTGGAATCGCGGCTTATATTACGTACCAAAAAACCTTTAATAAGCTCTCAGCTCAACAAGTCTCAATGTAACGACACTTTCGAGTAACGCTGAAAAACAAAGCCCTCACTTCAACGGCGAGGGCTTTGTTGTTTTAAAAACGAGAAGTTGAACGAACTAACCTCAACTAAGTAAAGACATCTTATCAGCAGGGAAAACCACGCCAGTTTGCCTTCTTACTTCGGTCAGTACTTTTGCAACGGTCAATGAACGCTGCTTCATTTGATCATCAATCACACCCAATTTAAGTTGTTTAGCAAAGGCTTGAGCTTCATAGAACATGTGGTTCTCTTCTTGCGGCAGCGTTAGGACTTCTTTATCTTCACCGCGCGGAATGCGTTCAACACCACGACCTGTCGCAATCATATCGACAATCACACTGCCCTGCTCACCTTGGAATTCACTTGGAATGAGTGAATCACTCACTTTCGAGTGCAACAGGTTCACATTAAAGCCATCGTAAGCCAATGTAACGCTGCCACAACCATCAACGCCTGAAGATAAGAGATGAGCACTCGCTTGAACACTATTTGGCTCACCAAACAGTTCAATCGCAGAACCAACACAGTAATAACCAATGTCCATGATCGAGCCATTAGAGAGCTCTGGATTGAAGGTATTTGGGTTCTCGCCATTTAGGTATTTCTGGTAACGAGAGGAGTATTGGCAATAGCTAATGGTGGCATGACGCAAGGGAGCGATAGTAGGCAAACTTTCTTTTAATACGCTGAAGTTAGGTGTGTATGGCGACATAAAGGCTTCAAACAACACCATGTTATTTGCTTCTGCGGCCTTAAACATGGCTTGTGCCAAAGGATAGTTAGACGCCATCGGCTTTTCACAGATAACGTGCTTACCAGCATTTAGCATTTGAATTGCTTGAGGTGCATGAAAAGAGTTAGGGCTAGCAATGTAAACCGCATCGATATCTGAATCTTTACCCAATGATTCTAAACAATCGTAATAAGACTCAGCGTTATGAGATTCACCAAATGAACGAGCCTTATCAATATCGCGCGAATACACTGCTTGTAGGCAAAATTCTTTACTTTGAATGGCCGCCTCAACAAATTGTTGGGAGATCCAGTTGGTTCCAATCACAGCAAGTTTGAACATGTTACTTCCTTTTCATTATCGTTCTATAGCTTTAAAGGCTTGTGAGAACGATTTAAGCAAGCTTTAGTTCGTTAAACAACTCAAATAGTTGGTTCGATTTGTAAGGTTTCGGTAAGTACGCATCCATGCCCGCCGCAAAGCAGTTCTGAATATCTTCCTCTAATACACTCGCGGTCAATGCAATGATGGTGATCTTATCGCTGCCGACCTCTTTTTCCCAACGGCGTATTTCTTTTGTAGCGGTTAAACCATCCATCACTGGCATCATACAATCCATAAGAATGGCATCAAATTGCTCCCCTTTCGTGATGGCTTCAAGGGCTTCTTGTCCATTGCTGGCAATCAAATAATCGTATCCGGCTTTATCAAGAAAGAAGCTAGCAATCTTCTGATTCATCAAATTATCTTCTGCTATCAAAATGCGACGATGAGTTCTGGATTGATTAACGCTATGTATGACAGCTGTCGACGTGACATTGTAACTCTTAGTATTTTGTTCTACTTGCGCGAGCTCGTCAATGGCATGTCTAAATCGGTTCCCCAAGAAAGGCTGCGTTAACACCGCATGGATGCGTTCCGAATTGGTATAAGTAGTGGTAAGGTGATGCTGACACACAATGACTCGGCTGATATCAAGATGCCTATTCAACTCATCAATGGCATTCTCAAGATGTTGCTTACCATTATGACAATAGAAGATAACATCAAATTCATGGTCTTGAGCGACTACTTCTTGCAGGCTATGAATATTACTCAGTTGAATACCTGAGAGGCGACATTCTTTGATAATCTGCTCCGTATAAGCATAGTGGTCCGCAATGAGCAACCCTGTTCTGATGACTTCAGATCGCCAGCCGAAAACGGGCAACACCTCGACCTCAATAGAAAATTCGAAACTGGTTCCCAGCCCTTTAGTCGATGTCGCCGTGAGCTTTCCTCCCATCATTGCCACTAATTGACGACAAATCGCCAACCCTAATCCTGTGCCACCAAACTGGCGCGAAATGCCTTCATCTTCTTGTGTGAAGGGCTCGAAGATCGTCGCCAATTTGTCGCTTTCAACCCCAACGCCGGTGTCGGTCACTCGAAAAACCAAGAAAATGCTTTTTTGCGTGGTCGATTCTTGATAATCGATATCAATAGAAATGTACCCTTCTTGGGTAAACTTCACCGCATTAGAAACCAAATTCATGAGGATCTGTTTGATACGATGATCATCTACCATGATGCGAGGAGGGATGCGTTCGTCGAGATTAATATTTAATTCCAGCTGCTTGGATGTGGCTTTCGATTGAAACAAAATCATCGATTGATACACAACTTCTCGAATATCTGTTTCGATAAGCGATAACTGTAAATGACCCGATTCGATCTTAGACAAATCTAGAATATCATTGAGCAAGGTAAGCAACGTATGCGAGGAAGTATCAATATCGGTTAACACTTCTTTTTGATGATCAGAAAGCTCGCTCTGCGATAAGATCTCCGTCATTCCAATAATACCGTTCAGAGGTGTTCTGATTTCATGGGACATGCTGGCAAGGAAAACAGACTTAGCGCGGTTGGCAGAAATAGCAGACTCTTTGGTTTGTAAGATCTCTTGAGTCTGACGATGTTGTTCTTCTATCATCCGATTGACTTGTTTGGCAAACACTGTGAACTCATCATTGCCATCCACCACTACTTTTTCACCTTTGATATTTTCATGGATAAGTGCATTAAGCGAGTGAGTCATCGAATCCAACTTACTGTGGACTCGATACCATGTACTAAAACCCAACCAACACAACAAGATAATGATCACTAGCACGCCGGATGTCATCCACATGATGCTTTGTTTCTGGGAGCGAACTTGCACCAACAGTGTATCTTCGACTTGCTGGGTGAAGCCACCAGTCATCACTTGCAGCCTTTGAACACGATGATCTAAACCTCTTAGATAAGTAACATAATCTGTTTGCGACATTTCTCCCGCCAGTAAACGACTACGAGATTCGACAGTCGATAAATAACGCGGGGAAGTAAACAAACTGAGTAGCTTCTCGACTTGTTCATTCGAGGCACCAAGATCTAAAAAGCCCTCTAAGCTTTGTTGCTGTCGCTCAATTGCCTGAAAAAACAGACTTTGGCTGGGCAAACTGTCCGGTTCTAATACCAACCGGTAAGTCAACCAAGCTTCCTTTTGCGTCCAGTAAGAGAGTTGCGCAAGGTAAGAAATGAAATCTTGCATCCAATGCGCTTCATCGCTGTCGAATAAGTGATAATGTTGAATAAGCTCTTCTGACATTTCTTGCAACAGCTGAAATGACCAATCTCCAGCATTTATACTGTCTTTCAGGTCACCGGCGATGACTTGAAACATAGCGAGTTTTAAATCGTTGGCATACTCATTGGTGTGATTATTTCTGGTAAATGCTTCGTAGAGTGCTAGAGCGTTGCCTTGCTGGACTTTAACCTCTATTGGCAAAGGTTGTTCTTCACCATATTGATGACGCTCCTTTTCCATTTCATAAACAAAATGGGACGCTTCTGAAATCAATTTTAAACCTTGAATATTACTAACAGTCTGGTTTAGGCGCGCCACTTGCCGAGAATTCTCGGTAAATTGATGAATGGCAAACACACATATCACCGCTGCGGGTAACAGTGCGAGTAGAGCTAAACGTATTTTTATTGAAGGTTTTATCATCCGTTTGCCCGAGTTAATAAAAGGCTTTCGAATTAATACTAGACTACTTTCATAGATTAAATATGAACCCGGATGATACGTTTTGGCCCTACTCCATCCTCCCCTTACTCTTAATAACGTCCATTTTTCTCTAATAACCTTCGATTTAGCCAAAGATGAACCCCCTGAATCTGTGACTGCTTGCAAATTTTTGTAGGTTCATTTTAAACAGATTTCGTTAAAGCAACTGCGACGAACAGAGAAACAGTCCAAGCAATTTTGAAATCACCTTAATGTTTACCATTTGCGTGTTAAAAAAAATTCACATCGCAAAAACTTGCCATCTTATATTTTATTACATCAGTAGATCATGAAACTGGTCGTTATTGTCGCAAATTAAGTTAGTGGTATATAAAAAGTCAATCCCTATAAAGCACGGCTTTAGTCACACTAACCAACCAATAATTGGAGTGTTAGCAACACTTTCAACTAGAATTATTTTTCCTAGCAGAATAAGACCTCCACCCGTACAATCCGCACACATAATTATTACAACCCAATTACATAACACCCTCACTTCACGCTCTACCGTTGAGGTAACAGCTGAAAGTAAGGTCAGCCCCCAAAACGTGAAAGGTCCAAAACAACAATGAGTCCAGAGAAATATCTCCAAGACTGGCAAACGAGCCAAACGATTGCTGAATCTATTTCCCCTCTTATTGGTAAGCTATATCGTCAAAAAGGAATCGAAGTGGTTCTTTTTGGTAAGACACTTATCAACGCCACCACCATCGACATTCTCAAAACTCACCGCGTTGCAAGACGTTACACTGGAAGCCCTCTTTCTCTTGAACAAACCATGCCAATCATCCAAGCATTGTGCGAAATGAGCATCTCATCTTGCCGCGTCGATGTTGGTCAACTTGCTGGGATGTACTGGAAAGATCACGAAGACACTGCCGCACTAAACGATTTCTTGCACACTGCGCTACAAGGCGCTCGTGATGCCGACTCATCTCTAGCTGCACGTGATGTGGTTCTTTATGGTTTCGGACGTATTGGACGATTATTAACTCGCCTGTTGATTGAAAAGAGTGGCCCAGGTTACCCACTACGCCTACGCGCTATCGTGGTTCGCGGTGGTAAGAAAGGCGACCTTGAAAAACGTGCTAGCCTATTACGTCGTGACTCTGTACACGGCCAATTCAATGGCAGTATCGTGATTGATGAAGAGCGCAAAGCCCTCATCATCAACGGTAACTACATTCAAATCATTTACGCAAACACCCCAAGTGATGTGGACTACTCTGCTTACGGCATCAATAATGCGCTCGTTGTTGATAACACCGGCGTTTGGCGCGATGCAGAAGGCCTAAGCCAACACCTAGCGTGTCACGGCGCGGAAAAAGTACTGCTTACTGCACCAGGTAAAGGCGATATTAAGAACGTGGTATTTGGTGTGAATGAATCAGTGATTCAAGAAGGCGACACCATTATCTCTGCAGCGAGCTGCACAACCAATGCAATCACACCGGTCCTTAAAGCTCTGAATGACAAGTACGGTGTACTTTCTGGTCACATTGAAACCGTGCACTCTTACACTAACGACCAAAACTTGATCGATAACTTCCACTCTGGTGATCGTCGTGGTCGCAGTGCGTCGCTGAACATGGTTCTGACTTCTACTGGAGCAGCGAAAGCCGTAGCAAAAGCACTACCTGAGCTTGCTGGTAAGCTGTCTGGTAATTCGATTCGTGTCCCTACGCCAAATGTGTCGATGGCCGTTGCGAACCTAAACTTAGGTGAAGATGTCGATCGTGATTCTCTGAACGAATATCTGCGTGAGATGGCACTGAACTCTGAGCTTTCTGCGCAAATCGATTACACGGACTCGACAGAAATCGTATCAAGCGACTTGGTAGGCTCTCGCCACGCAGGTGTGGTAGACGGGCAAGCGACCATCGCACAAGACAAGCGTTGTGTACTGTACATCTGGTATGACAACGAATTCGGTTACAGCTGCCAGGTTGTGCACTGTATGGAACAAATGATGGGTGTTCGTTACCAGACATTCCCTCGATAAGGTGAACCTTGCTCCACAACGTTAACCACAACGGGTAACGAGCAACACCCCAACATTTGTTTTGAATAATAAGCGCCTTGCGCAGTACTAATATCTCTTCCCCGCTTATACGCCTGATGACCCTCAGGCGTTTTTTCGTTTTTCAGACGGTTTTACATTGTTCAGACATTAACCGACTAAGTTGAACGGTATATTCATGTTTCGTTCATGTTCAGATCATTAATATGAACACATAGATTGAAAGAGAGGTCATGATTATGAATCGAATTATCGTTACTGCACTAGCACTGATTACTGGCTTTTTTACTTTGGTATTTAGCCTAATCATGGCGATTCCTTTGACCATCGCAGCCCTGATCACTGGTAAACGTATTGAAAAGCGCGTGAAGCAAATGCAACAAGAAATGCATGAAGAATATGAATTCAATACGGGCAAATCCGACGCGATTGAAGGCGAGTTTGAAGAAGTTCGTCGCTAGCGTTTCTGAAGGTTCCACACTCCCCCTATGTTCCTGAGCAACCTTCTTTGCTGACATCCTATCTCGTTAAGAGTTAGGATGTTTTTTTGTCTGCCATATACAAGAAAGGCTACCATCGCGGTAGCCTTTCTGCTTTTTAAACAATGCGTTCAGCTTAATTAAATCGTCACAACCACCCGCACCGCCAATAGCATTAAAACGATGCCGGATAGTCGGTCAATCAGTACCGCTTTTGAGCGAATACGGTCCACAACGCGCGAGTTCGACAGCACCAATGTGATGAAGGTGTACCACAAACCATCGACGACGAACGGTGTCGCCACAATAATCATTTGGTTACTCAGATCATTACCTAGCGCAACAAATTGGCTGAACAGTGCGATAAAGAACAGCGCGATTTTCGGGCTTAGAATCGAAATAAGAAAGCCTTCTCGCGCCGATTGTAAAACCGTCGTCTCTTCACCAGATTCTAGCTTCGCTGCCACTCCACCCTTTGAGCGCAAGGCATTGAAACCGAGATACGCCAAGTAAGCTGCACCTGCCAAACTGATAGTCTTAAATAGCAGCGGACTTTGTTGAAGTACCACCGCCAAACCAATCAAGGTAATGAACGCATAGATGCCAATACCAAACGCGTGCGCCCATGCGGTAGCCAAACCATTCACGCGGCCACCAGCTAACGAGTGCTTAGCAACAATCGCTAAACTCGGACCTGGCGACATTGCCCCTAATAAACACACGGTAAAAAGTGATAACCAAACTGTTAGTGTCATAAGAATCTCCCCTCTTTGACGCTAATCTATCAACGGAATGGGTATAATTAGAAATCAAAGTTTTTCATACTAGCCATGACTTCAAATCATAACCCAATAATGCATTTATTATCGGATGGAATACTCTGAAATCTGCATGACCGAACGAATCTCTTCGCGCACCCATTTGTGCGCTGGATCCGTATCGTATTTTGGATGCCACATTAACCAATACTGATGAATAGGTGTTTCGAGCGGCAGTGCCTTGTGGGCTAAGTCCCAATGCTTCGCGAGATTGACCGCAATATGTTCTGGAACCACCATCAAGTGTTCACTAGAAACTAAGCGATTGATAGCAGCAGAAAAGAAAGGCACCTTGAAGGTGATATGCCGTGTATGCCCTAGCTCTCTTAATGCTAAGTCGGTGTACGAATCTTTGTCCCCACCGCCTGTGACTTTAATGTGGGAGTAAGAAATTAAATCTTCAACACTGATACTGTCTTGCTTTGCTAACGGATGAGAAGCTTTCATCAAACAAACTGATGAGTCTTCACCAATCTTCACACTGGATACGCCCTGAGGTTTTTCTGGATACATGGAAGACGCGATATGAATGCCAGTCTCATGAAGCTTATCTAGAAAGTCTGGCTGCCACAGTCGGTACGCCATATCCAATTGAGGAGCAAAGCCACTGAGGTGAGAGGCAATGTCAGGGAGTACGTATTGGGCGACATAATCACTCGATGCGAATACTAACTCCCCTTTCCAATCTGCTGGTTCAAAAGGCTTGTCATCGAGCAGATGGTCGAACTCAGCTAACAAGTCATCCAACTTCTCTTTAAGAAGTCGCGCTCTTGGTGTTGGAATCAGTTGGTTACCCTGTCGAACCAATAAAGGGTCGCCGCACAATTCACGTAATTGCGCTAATTGGCGACTTACCGCCGACTGGGTGATATGTAAACGCTCGGCGGTTCTGCTCACATGGCACTCTTCAAGTAGGACATGTAAAGAGCGCAGTAGATTCAGGTTGATGTTATTCAGCACGCTCAACCCATTGAGCACGCCAATCTGCCGCGGCGTAATCTTCCGGCCAGTATTCCACTTGTTTGCAAATCAGGCCATCACGGACAGTATGAAAAGTAATTACCCTATCCGAACGTGCACCATCGCTAACGATCACATCGGTAACGACTTGATCAGCATCAGCCACGACGCGTTCGATAGTAAAGGTCCATTTCCCGTCCGCAGGATAAGCTGAATTGAGCTCTGCAAAGTTTTTTCTACCTCGAATCACTTCTTTAGTTAATGGCCAAATCACGGCGCAGTCAGCTGACAGACACTCTGCCGCCGCATAGAAGTCATTGCTTGCCATTACGTTCCAAAAATTGAGGACGATGTCTTTTTCGTTCATTTTACAAACTTACTCCCTGTGGTATTGAAAAACTCCGTTAACACGGTATGTGTCATCACGTTACGAAGCTCTGGATAGCTTTGGATATAATCTCGAATCTCGTTGAGACGCGCGATATTAGGTACTTCGACAAACAGCATCATATCGGTTTCACCACTAATAGCGTGACACCATTTAACACCATCAATTTTATACAGATCATTAGCGTAATTGTCGCAATGATGGCTAGAAGCGGAGGTATCAAATTTGAGTGCCATGTAAGCACAAATCGTCGACTCTTTAGATATCGCAATATCGGCATGATAGCCAAGGATGACTTGGTCATTTTCAAGCTTTTTGATCCGAGCTGTCACAGCTGAACGTGACAGGCTAACTTGCTCTGAGATTTCAGTAATAGAGAGACGGGCGTTCTGCCGTAATAGGTCTATGATCTGATGATCAAATTTGTCCATAACATCACCAAGCTTTCCTTAATTTTGCCATTCTACTCAATTACAACTTATTGAAAACCGACAATTTGCGGTTTATCGGCAAAACAACCGTCATTTTGACGGTCGACAACATCATTTTGCTGTGCAGAATTTAGATATGCTTGTGGCTTGCATTACCTAGACGTTCAGAGGTCGTTATGGAACAACTCAAAAAAGACATTACCCTGATATCCGGAATCGGTCAGCTCTCAACAACCTTAATGGGCACAGGTCTATTTATGATCCCAGCGATTGCCGCTGGCATTGCAGGTCACTTCTCGCTTTGGGCTTGGATTATTTTATTCATTGCTATTTGCCCTATCGCGCTTACCTTTGCTCAGTTAGGCAAACGCTACCCAAGTGCTGGCGGCACAGCATTTTTCGTCCGCAAAGCCTTCAACAGTAAGCTAGAGAGCAGCGTGGCGTGGTTGTTTGTTAGCGTCATTCCTGTTGGTGTCCCTGCCGCTGTCGCACTTACTGCAGGCTTTTTACAACAGCTGTTACCAGAGTCCATTAGTAATCACCTTTTCGCTCAAATTCTCACGGTAGCTCTGTTAATGGTGGTCAACTTGCTCGGCACCAAATCATCAGGTCGCTTACAAACCATTATCGCACTGAGTATTTTTGCTTTGGTCGGTGCATTTCTGTGGAAAGGCGATGTTGGTTCTGTCGATTTAACTATGCCTGTCATTACGTTGGATTCAACGTGGTCGATTGCAGCGGCTTTGGGCGTGATGTTCTGGTGTTTTGTTGGAATAGAAGCTTTTGCTCATATGGGCGAAGAGTTTAAAAACCCACAACGAGACTTCCCAATTGCGATTATCGTTGGCTGTTTTGTCGCAGGCGCAACCTATTGGGCATGTTCTGTTGTGATACTAAAATTTGGTGCTTACGGCAGTGCAGAGTTCGACAGTGCATCGATTCCTTGGCTAAGTGCCCATCTATTTGGTGATCATGCTAAGTGGCTAATCAGTGTTATCGGTTTCTCTGCATGTTTTGCGAGTGTGAACCTCTACACTCAAAGCTTAGCCCGAATGGTGTGGGCGCAAGCAAGAGAACACAAGCCAACCAGCGCTATCGCGAGAGTGTCCGTTCGAGGCGTTCCAGCAAATGCCACTCTCGTTGTTGGTGCAATTTTGCTAGTTTCGTGCGTTATTGGGTCGCTATCTGGTTTAGATCTGGAGTTTTTCCTCAAACTCGCGAATGGTATTTTCGTTTTGGTTTACCTACTGGCCATGTTGGCAGCGTATAAACTGCTGCAAGGCGCAAGTAAAATACTCGCAGGAATGTCACTGGTCTTATGCTCAGTGGTCTTCATCTGCCTAGGTTGGTCGATGCTTTACGCCATTACTATCTTTGCCGTGCTTTCCTTACCTTGGAAGCGCTGGCGAAAAAAGAATCCCCACCGAGTGATTGAATAATCCTCGAATTGAAGCAACTAAAACAACTCAGATAATCGCTTAACCATCACATCAATATCTTCCAGCGCGACGTAGCCATAGCCAAGTACAGCTCCATGCCAATCTCGCGCTTGGAAAGCAGCATGCTCATAAAAACTCATGGTGCGAATCACAATGCCTTCCGCTGCAGCTCGCTGCGTCCATTCATGCTCATCGATACCTTGTTGCCACTTCAACGTGATATGAAGACCTGCCGCTTGACTGATCACACTCACCCGTCCTCCAAAGTGCTTTTCGATTGCTAAACACATATGCTCATGCTTAGTTTTATACAGTCGGCGCATTTTTCGGATGTGACGTAACAAGCCCCCTTCGGTAATGAAGTCAGCCAACGCTTCTTGAGTATGAGTGGGAGAATCACCGCTTAACGCATCTTTAACCACTAAACACTGTCCCACTAAATTCTCAGGAACCACAAGATAGCCCAGCCGCAATCCATTAAACATCACCTTGCTAAACGAACCGACATACAGCACACGATCATCACGCCCCATTTGAGCCGCTAGCCCCTGTAAACTGGTGTAAGGACGGTGAGCAAACTGAAATTCGCTGTCATAATCGTCCTCGATAATCCAACGTGATTGCTCGACCGCCCAGTTGATGATCTTTCCTCTTTGCTCAGTATTGAGTGTGGTTCCCATCGGATATTGATTGCTTGGAGTGATATACAGAGCATCTGCATCGCTCGTGGTCACCGCTTCCACATCAAAGCCTAATTTTTCTCGTACGAACAGAGGCTCAAATTGATACTGCTGGAACTGAATCAACTTACGCATTTGTGCGTAACCCGGTTGCTCCATCAGAACCTTGTCACCTTGTTTAAGAACAACCATCGTCGCAATCGACAACGCTTGCTGAGCCCCGGAGGTGATAATAATGCGCTCTGGAGAGCAATTCACTGAACGACTTGATGCAAGATAGTCAGCTAAAGCACAGCGCAATGCCCAACTGCCTTGAATATCTTGATTGCCGAGTAAGCAGGTGCGGGACATATGACGAGCGAGTAGCTTTTGCCACTGTGCCATCGGAAATACATCCAGATCAGGCACACCCGGAGCAAATGCGCGGTTAATATCAAAGTTAGTTTTAGGTGATGAGTCTGCCTTCATTAAACTCGGTTCAGGCAGGTATTGCTCCGGCAATTCTACGGCGACATAAAAGCCCGAACCTTTTTGACTATTCAAGTACCCCTCCGCCACTAGCTGCTCGTAGGCAGAAATCACGGTATTCCTACTGATATTAAGCTCTTGTGAAAGCTTTCGCGTAGAGGGAAGCTTCCCATTCTTCGCCCACAATCCTTGAACAATCTTCTCGCGAATAGCAAAAAACAACGCTTGCTGGCGTGTTCCCTCACTTTCTTTTAGATGCAGGTCACCGATATCAATCAAAGACAAACTGGATCCATCCATTAGTTAAAACTGGCTCTCTTTAAGCTACCAGTTAAACGATACATTGCAATCAAAGAATGAGGAGAAAGTACTCATCACTGCGAGCAAGTAAGGAGAGAAAATGTTATCAAACACAAACAGAACTGAGATCAAAAAAGGCATACATAAAGCCGTCACGGACGTGGACAAACTGCATGCCATCATTGACGAAAGCCTGATAGCCCATATTGCGATTACCAACGAGTCTGGTCCAGTGGTCATTCCTATGTTGGCTTGGCGCGTTGAGAATTACGTTTATATCCATGGAGCGAACAATAGTCGTCTGCTGCGCTCACTGAAACATGGGATACAGACTTGTTTAACGTTTACTTTATTTGATGGCTGGGTACTCGCTCGAAGTGCCTTTCATCATAGCGCGCATTATCGAAGTGCTGTCGTGTTTGGGCAATTTGAAATGGTAAAGGACAATCAAGAAAAAGACCGCTTACTGAATCATTTCATTGAGCAAATTGCCCCAGGAAGAACACGAGATGTGCGTTTGAGTAACGAAAAAGAGCTCAAAGCAACTATGCTACTGCGCATCCCATTGACGGAAGCGTCAGTGAAAATCAGTCACTTTGGTGTCAACGACGATACAGAGGACATGGATATTCCCGTTTGGGCTGGCGTCTTACCGTACCGAACGGTTGTAGGCCCGCTGCAAGCTTGTGATGACTTGTATGAGGGTATCGCAGAGCCAGATTACAGCAGTGCCTACCCTACTCGTTGGCAGGAATAAGCACGGTAAAACGTGCTCCGCCTAATTGACTCTCGCCGACGGAAAGCTCCCAACCCAGTTGCCTTGCAGCACTGGTGGCTATTGCAAGCCCCAAGCCAAAACCTTTCACGTCGGCGTTACGACTCTTGTCTAACCGCGAAAACGGGACAAACACCTCTTCACGCATCTCTTCTGGGACACCCGGTCCGTCGTCTTCAATATCAACTATCCAGAAATGTTCAACCGACCGAATCGTCACCTCAACATTGTCACGTCCATAACGTTTCGCATTTTGGAGCAAATTATCGATAACTAAGTTCCCCAAGGTTGGTTGTAAGTGGATCGATTGATAAGCCAGTTCATTTTCGACGGTTAGTTTTGCCAATTCCAAACCTCGATAATTCATTCGGCTTTTACACCAGAGCGACAGTTCGATGCTCTCAACGGACTTCGCTAAAGAATGATTTTTAACACTCAAACGGGATAACATCACGATGTCAGAAGTCAGATCCGTTACTACATCGACATAGCGTTCAATATCATCATGTAACTCTGCTTGCATCTCACCTTGAGTTCGTCTGGCTAAGTCCGTCGCTAATTGAATTCGACTCAATGGCGTGCGTACTTCATGAGGAATGGCTTGGGTAAAAATATGCGTCTGACGAACACGCCTTTCAATGTCTTCCGCCATGCCATTAAACCCAATGGCCAATTCGCGTATTGGAGGAGAGAAATGCTTCAAATCGACGCGCTTATCCAGTTCACCGGCACCAAACTGCTGTTGGATTGCCGTTAAATTCATGATCTGATTTTCTAGTCGTCGAACTGGGATATACACCATGACACCTAAACTCAGTACAACTGTCATGATCAACGTAAGAATGAAGATCATTTCTGAGTCTTCATCCCAATCAATATCTGGACTAAAGAAATCACCTTTCTCTTTGAAAACCAGACTCTCAGCTGAATTCGGGAGTGGAAATACTGCCGCGTAAATGTCGTCGTCGATCAAGTAGACGGGTATTCCTTGTAGACGATACAACAATTCACAATTATGGCATGGAGGTGAACCATCCCAATTTTTAAGCAGCGTTAAGTCAAAAACAAAGAAGTCCTGCTTACCATTTGTCGTGAGGTTTTTATACAGAGAATCAGAAGTACCACGCTGCTCTATATATTGGTCAACAAAATATGCGCCGTCTCCCAGAAATACCCCGATTTCAGTTTTACGCATGAACTCTTCGCCCATAAAAATGAACGAAGCAACCGTTAGTGCCAAGCCCGTTACAATGCCAACATACAATCGAGTAAACGTCGAAAACATAGCTACTTGCCCGTTAGCATGTAACCTCGGTTACGCACGGTTTTGATGGTAGCAGTATGAATATGTGCTTTGGAAAATTTCTTTCTTAGTGAAGAGACACGCATATCAATCGAGCGGTCGGTAATACAATACTCAATTCCTCTTGCTAATCGGCAACAAGATTCGCGTGAGACGGGTTTATCAACGTTAAGCATTAACAATTCTAGGATTTCAAACTCAGAGTCGGTTAAGTCAATATCTTGTTCTAAATAGAAGGCTTTTGAACGGCGGGTACACAAGTCAATCCCATAACGGCTTAACTCTACTTCTTCAACCATATCTACTTGGCGACGATAACGACGCAGGGCCGCTTCAATGCGAGCGAGAAGGATATTACCTTTGATGGGTTTGGTTAAGTAATCGTCGGCGCCAAATTTAAGTAAGCTAACCTCACTCATTTCGTCATCCGTCGCAGTCAGTACGAGGATGATACCATGATAAAACTCACGTGCTTCTTGGCAAATCATTGCGCCATCTTTACCTGGCAGCATCAAATCAAGCAGCACTAAATCGGGTTTGAGTGCCTTGATACTATCTAACGCATTCAGACCATTATCAACAACAGTAACAAGATAACCTTCAGCTTCTAAATACATCTTAGTCAGTCGGGCAATCTCAGAGTCATCCTCTACGAGCAAGATTTTATTACTAACCATGATCCATTCACTCCATCTATAAAACTTGAAAAGTATATCGTTCTTATTATCGGGTGCAAGCTAAGAAAGTACGAACTCTCTGACAAACGACATCTTACAAACACTTACAAACCATACATTTATCACAGGGCATGGATTCTAAAACTTGATATTTAGCACAAAAATTCAATTTACAAAACTCAAGAAGAATAATAAACCATAATAACAATTAAAATTAAAATATAAACCCATTAAAATTTTAGTTTTATCGAATTAAAAACCTTACAACAACCCATCACTAGTATTGATAACTCCACTTACTCATATAGACATAAGTTAGCTCTGCTCCTACATTCTCCTCCGTTCCCCCAGCTTGTGAGTATTAAAAGATGAAATTCGCTCAATTAACTTCTTTAACTATGTTATGTACCCTCAGCTTAACTGCCTGCGATGGTAGTAACTCAAGTTCGAAGACGTCGACAACACCTCCTCCCGCTCCATCCGTTCCAACATTGAACACAGTTACCATCCCTACAGTAGCTTCCACTGAGTTTCCAACCGAGTTTAAAGTGGCTTCTGACGCAGGCTTCACCCATTATGTAAAGATTTCACTTTCTGAAGCTCGTAGCGATGATTCCTTCCACATTATCGCAATGGATGATGGGGCAAATAACGAGAAAATCTTTCGTGCCGCAAAGATCATTCAGCACTTACTCAAAAACAAGCCGGAGTCGAAATACGGGACCGACAAGTCTGAAATCGCTAAGACACTAGCAGAGCGAGACGCAACGTTGATCCTAACGGAAGACGACGACCAAAATAATGAGATGCTAACCAAAATTTTCGTCAGCGAACTGATTCGTCAAGATAAATTGAAGGATGCGGTTGCTAACTCTGGTCTATTGCAACCCTTTGAAACTGACTCCTTAGAGAAGTTTATTGCGAATATGATGGTACTGAATGAAGAAGACATGGATACGTTAGTTGAATCTTTGGCAACTACACTATTAAGCAGCAAAGAAACACCAAACTGGCTGATGAACAGTCAATCTCTCATGTACCGTGAATTAACCGTTGAAGGCGATTGCCATTACATGAGCAACTTTGCCGATTACTGCGCCAATCTGGGTAAGCATGCCGACCGAGATGCCGCTTTTGAAGAAATTCTACACTTGGTCCAAGCGCAAGGTATTGCGCCTAACGCGTCGACTTCGTCACTGCAAAACGGCATTCAAGCACATGCGCTGAGTATCTATACCGATATCCGAGTCGGCAAGCCCACCGTGTGGCGCCCTACTCAACGTGATTGGGAAGATTGGGCGTCTGACGACTTCGACCCAGAGCGCGTTAAGCAAACTGGGCCCTCTTACTCTCATGAATACTTTGCTGCTGCTTTCGAATCCTATATGGGTGTAGCACAAGCAAACGGACATGGTTTAGACGGCTACCAAGCCTTGACGCGTGAGGAAATGCAAAACCAAGATCCACAAGCGGTTGATTGGATCAGCGGTTTGTTCCACAGATATTTGCAATATACAGCGAACATCGATTCTGAGGGCGTCAAACTCTACACCGAGAAGACCAACCCAGGCACAGCTGCCACTTTCCGTATGGCTCCAAACAAAGATGGTTTAGTAGAAGCATACACCTACAAGTCTCAGTGGCTCACAAAGGTAAAGATCGTTGGTGACCAAGCAATTAATGTCATCGGTAACGACCAAGACAACACCTTCGAGGGCAACAGCAAAAATAACAGCATTTACGGTGAAGGTGGTGTTAACACTTACAGTGTTCCTCACAAACTGGCGGAATGCCTTGTTATCAAAGCGAAGCACTCTATTTCTGTTGACTGCCCAAACATCGGGACGGATGAACTTTACAACATCCAGAAAATTCAATTTACCGACCAAACTCTAGACGTAACTGAGCTATAAATGATGAAAAATATGAAGAAATTTACTTTACTTGCTCCGCTATTCCTTATGGGCTGTGGTGGCCTTGCCATCATGGATCGTACTGATGCAGTCAAAGCTCAACCTGAGATGTTGGTGAAAACCGATGGCGATTTTTGGGGCTTTGGTGCCGATGGCCAATTTGACTTTGCAGGCAAATACAAAGGCAAGTACTCACGCAGTGCATCAAACTCTAGCTGGTTTAATAGTGTCTCTTTCAAAGAAGGTGCAATGGGCGCAGAAGTTACACGTGTCGACAATGGTGAAACATGGCTATTGAGCTGTACAGGCGGCGGTATGTCGATTAACTATATGGGCGTCGATTTTGGTGGCAACGATCCTTACACCTGTCAAATCACTCAAGACGGCGTAAAAGTGGGTGAATTTGCCATGGAGCCAAAGTCAGCTCTGATCGACATTAGCCTTGAGAAAAAAGAAACCGGTGTAGTTCGAGTTGGCAACACGCATTTCAATGTGGAAACCGTTCACACCAGCCCTGATTCAGTCATGGCGGTGGATATCCCACTGGGTTATAGCTTCAAGCAAGGCACACAAGAAATTGCTGCAGTACAAACCAACGGTACCATCGCAGTACAAATGTTGCCAAAGCTTAACGACAAGCAAAAAGACGTTGTTGCCATTGGTGCCATTGCGAGTGCACTCAGTTGGCGTCCTGAAGAGTAAGTAGATTCAAAACAGAAAAAACAAATCCCTCACTTCGAGGGCTTTGTTTTTCTTAGAGCAGCGCTATTTCTCTAATCGTGCAGCGTATTGCTTCGGCGTTAAGCCACGATGCTTTTTAAACATACGATTAAAACTTGCCACGTTGGTGTAACCCAAACGTGCTGCAATATCACCTATGCTTACTTGTTTACTCAATAAACCTGCGGCCACATTACTCAGCACATAACCAGATACGGTTGAAAAGTTCAGCCCCTGTTTGTGCAAGCGTCGCTGAAACTGTTGATCGGATAAACCTAGCAACGCTGACGCACGCTCTAACGTTGGTAATCCATAATGGCTACTGTAATTCACCACTTCATAGATGACTTTCAATTCATCTTCAGGATCGGGCATATTTAGCAAATCATCTAAGTCCGAAAAGCTCATTGCCAAACGGCTCTCTTCACGATGATTGACCTGCCTTGAAGCTAGGCGATCATCACCGTTGATCCATACCTCTGTCTTTGGCTGACTCCATTCGACTTCACAACCAAAATATTCTCGATACAAGTCATGATTCTTCCGTGAGCCGGAAATCATGACTCGCAGAGGTTTGTAATTTTTACCTAAAAATTCGCGCAGTATTTTTATCATAAAGATAGCACTGCGAATGCTGTCGTGGACTTTGATGTTAGGGTCAATAAAAGGATTATGGTAGGTCCATTTGATGATTTTTCCCGACTGTTCACCCGCAAAAAAAGCACCCGATTGTAAGTTGCTCACACCGTAGTTTACACGCCGAATTGTACTGGCGAGATCATTCCCAGAGAACAACCAACGTCCTACTGGACCGAGCTTTTGCAAATCGATATCTCGGCTAACATTCAATATTACGTCTGGATCACTGCTCAAGTTTTCAATACGGCGATACCACTCGCTCACAGCTTTCAACGGTATCAAGGTCATGGGGTTATGAAACACCGATGCGGGGATCCCGAGCGCCTCTGAGGTCAAATTGTACTTAGATAACGCGAGGTTATGCATATTTAAAATACCCATCGCGCGAATAAATCGAACCGTTTTCATAACCAATCACATCAAATTTAATCCTGTAGTGATTGAATGTGTCACAAAGACTCATCCATTTCAATTCCTGAACACAATAAGCTAACAGTTTGAGAGAGGAGTCTTTAATGAGTTTACTGAGTGTCCCATTTGTCGGAACAGGCGCAGATACAGCGTTGCATGTCGTTGCTGCCGTCGTTTTAATCGCGAGCGTAGCAGGCGCGTGTTACGGCTTTTGGAAAATCCATGAGTTGCCAATCAATAAGGCACACAGCAAAGACCATCATCAGATAGGGCTCATCACCGCCCTCACCTGGATAGGATTTGTCTGGCACTGGGTATGGGTGCTAGCCGTGATCTTTGCATTCGTTGATATGGAAAAAGCCATCATCAATCTGCGTGATACATGGAAAAGTAAACCGCAAACAGAAACCCAGCCACAAGAGGAGGCGTAATGTTAGAAGGTTTAGCGGTTTGGGCACTCTTTATTTATCTACTTCGTTTAGTCGGAATGCCTTGGAATAAAGCCACTAAGGCTTTCTCTTACCTTGGTGGTTTGGGTTGGTTAATGTTCGTATGGGTGGGTTTGATTAACTTTACTCCGATGGACTTATCTGGTGGTTCTGTTGTGCAATCACCGCACATTCAGCTACGCCCAGATTCGACCAACGTAAAAGGCAAAGTCGACCATATTTACATCAAACCGAATCAACAAATTGAAAAAGGTCAGCTCATTTATGAACTCGACCCAACCCAGTACGATATTGCATTGAACCAAGCGAATGTGTCAGCAGACTCAGCTCGAGTTGCACTTGCAACAGCGCAAGGTGATATCGAGATAGAAGAAGCGAATCACGAAGCACTTGTGCAAGATTTAGAAACATCAAAGAGCCAATTAGAAGCGGCGAAAGTCGACTACAAATTGCAGAAAAAGATGTTAGATCGTTATGTTGAACAGAACCGAGTGGTGAAAAACACCATTACGGAAAGCGACATCGACAAGCAATCGAGCACGGTGGATATGGCACACCACAATGTGTTGACGCTTGAGTCTCAAATCAAGAAGAAGCAAGTGGATATTTCACGAGCGAAACTGGCGATTCATAAAGCAGAGCTCGCAGTTGAAACCAAACAGGCGGAATTGCGTCAAGCAGAAGAGCAGATTGCAAAAGCACAATGGGACTTGAACAGTACGAAGGTTCACGCTCCAGCAGATGGCTTTGTGACCAACTTTATCCTGCGTGAAGGCCAGCGAGTATCCGCAATGCCGCGTATCAACATGTACACCAATGAGAAATACGTATTGATGCGAGTGAATCACCAAGCGATTCGTAACATCAAACCTGGGCAACCAGCGGAATTTTCGTCTTCGGTTTACCCGGGTAAGATCTTCTCGGCAACCGTAGAGGGCATTGTGGAAGCAACGGGGGAATCGCAAAGTAACCTACTTGGTTTGGATGATTCAGTTCGTGTCACCACTGGCAAGAACTTACAGAACAAACACCACTTTGTTCGTCTGAAAATTGATGAACCAGAAGGCTACGACATCCCAGTCGGCTCTGTAGGTTTAGCATGGGTGAGCGGCGAAAAACCAATTGGCTTTCTCGCCTTCTTGGATGTGATTCGTGGCATTATCATCCGAATGAAGTCTCAACTGTACTTCTTCTACTCTATCTAACCTCACAAACCGCCAGTTCAGCTGGCGGTTTTCTTTTCATTTGTATCCAAGCACGTACTTTTCCCGTATAACAAATACTTAGTTTATTCGGGGAGAATATCCATGTCAGCAAAGGAAAGAAGCCTACCTACTCATCGCATCTCGAGATTCAGCAAATTTGCGACTCTTGCTACTCGCGTCGCAGGCAATGTGATTGCAGAAGGCACCAAACAAATCGCTAAAGGCAACAAACCCAAAGCGAAAGATCTTTTGCTGACGCCGCAGAACATCGCGCGCTTAACCGACCAGCTCGCCCATTTACGCGGCGCAGCAATGAAGCTTGGACAAATGCTTTCAATGGATGCAAGTGACGTTCTGGAGCCTGAACTGGCAGACATCCTTTCTCGGCTTCGCTCCAACGCCGATCCAATGCCAGCCAAACAACTGAATGGCGTGATGGAAAGTTCACTAGGTATCAATTGGAAAGCAGAATTTCTCTCATTTAACTTCAAACCAATTGCCAGTGCTTCCATAGGACAAGTCCATCAAGCCTACAGCGACGCGGGCGACAGCCTAGCGGTCAAAGTGCAATATCCGGGCATCCGAAAGAGTATCAATAGTGATGTCGACAACGTAGGCACACTACTTAAGGTAGTTGGACTGATTCCAGAGTCCGTTGATTACAAAGGATTGTTAGAGGAAGCGAAAAAGCAGCTACATGATGAAGCCGATTACGCGCGTGAAGCGCAATTTGCTATTCGCTATCACGATGCCTTAAAAAACCACCCTCACTTTGTGGTGCCACAAATCCATACTGAAAGTTGCTCGGACTCTGTGCTCGCTATGGAGTTCATAGATGGCGTTTCTATTGAACAAATCGAACACTACGATCAAAGCACACGTGATTTTGTCATGCACAGTCTGCTTGAATTGCTGTTCCGTGAGTTGTTCGAATTTAAGATGGTGCAAACCGACCCTAACTTCGCCAACTATTTGTACATCGAGACCACTCGCCAAATCGGCTTGTTGGACTTTGGGGCCACTCGTGAATACAGTGAACGATTCAGTAACGGTTATCGCCAAGCCTTTGCGTCTGTCGTAAACAATGACGAACAAGGTTTGAATGAGGCACTGGAGCAAATTGGATTCTTCAGCAAAACTATCATGCCAGAACAGCGCCAAGCGATTCTCGACTTGGTGAAAATGGCGTGTGAGCCTATGTTGGTTGATGAGTCTTATGATTTCAAAGCCAGTGGATTAGCGCAGAAGCTTCGTGAAGCCGGGACTATTTTGAGCATGGAGCAAGACTACTGGCACACACCACCAGCTGATGCCCTATTTCTCCATAGAAAAATTGGCGGTATGTACTTGCTCGCGGCTCGTATTGGCGCAAAAGTGAACATTCGCCAATTGGTCGCACCTTACCTACAGATAAGTGATCAATAGGCTATTGTTTTTCTGCCACTTTCGAGTACCTTGATCCGCTACCTATAAGAATAATCGACTGTCGAGGTGCTCGGTGAGTAAGTTTCAAGATCTCTCCACTCTAATCGAACAAATTGTCCAAGCAGAAGAAGCGGACCAAATCACCGCTTTGAATGATTCTATCGAATGCGGTCTCGAACCCGGTGCAGTTGCGCTGATTCTCGAAGCCTTTCCAATCGATGATCGCGTACGCTTGTGGCGTGCATTACCTATGGAACTGCATATCGATGTACTAACCGAAATGCGTGCAGAAGTGCGCCTTTCTATCATCGAAGCACTTTCTGAAGTTGAGCTTAAGCTAACCTTAGCCAAACTAGATAACTTATCGCTGATCGAATGGGCGGATTCTCTACCCGAAGAGTTCATCAATGAAGCGTTAGAGCTGATTGAGAAAGATGAGCTCGATCTCTACGATCAAGCAAACGAATATGAAGACGAAGAACTTGGCCGGTGGGCTGAGCGTAAGATCATCACTATCCCTTTTAATATTACCGTTGGTAAAGCACGTCGCTTGATGGAGCGTTACAGTTACGACACCCCCCAGCAAGTCTATCTCATCAACCGTAAAAAACAGTTTCGTGGTGCCGTAAACTATTACGAAATCTTACGTAGTGACCCTGACGTTCGTCTAAAAACCTTAGCCATTGAAAGCGTCACCATTCTTGATAGTAAAATGGAACTGTCAGAGGCCGTTGAAGCCTTGGAGCACAGTCCACTCCCTGCTCTGCCAGTCACCGATGCAGATCAAACCTTAATTGGCGAAGTTGATTGGCAGTTTGCACTAAGTACACAACGTGAAATCTACGAAGCCCGCTTAATGGCTGGTACGGGTATGGATGAAGGGGATGACTTATTCGCACCGGTACTTAAAAGCTCGCAAAAACGTGGCGTTTGGCTTGGCATCAACTTGCTGACAGCTATCTTAGCCTCAGTCACGATTGGTTTGTTTGAAGATGTGATTTCTCAAGTGGTTGCCCTTGCGGTTCTAATGCCAATTGTTGCCTCTATGGGTGGTATAGCTGGCAGCCAGACTCTCACTCTTATGATTCGTGCTATGGCGTTGAACCAGATTACCCCTGGTAACCGCTTTGCACTATTGAAGAACGAACTCGGTATCGGCTCACTGAATGGCTTACTTTGGGCGCTTATCATCGGTGGTTTAGCTGGCTTATGGTTCCAATCAACCGTACTGGGAGGCACAATCGCGTTAGCCATCATCGTGAACATCATCACGGCAGCCTTATTTGGTGTATTAATACCAATCGTACTGGATAAATTGAAACTCGATCCTGCTTTGGCTGGCTCGGTAATTTTGACTACCGTGACAGATGTGGTTGGCTTCTTTGCTTTTTTAGGAACCGCAAGCCTAGTAATGTTGTAAAAAGAATTACCCTAGTTAATTAATTCATCATTAGCATTATAATTACAAGTTGCAATCTGCATTTGCAACTTGCAAAAAACAACTAGATTTAGGCAACCTATATCACAGAAACCGTGTTTTTCTGGTGGTTTTAAAGTTGGCACACTAACTGCATTAATTAAAGCGACCCTTCTTAAGCCGAGGGTCACCTAGCCAACTGACGTTGTTAGTGAACTTGAATTTGTTCACAAGTATATAAGCCAATCGCACTTTTTGCGGTTGGCTATTTTTTTATCTGACCCCCTCAAATGTTTCCTCCATACGCTTTAACTCCCCTTAACCTGTTAACTCAGTTATTTTTATCATCAATTAAATATCAATTTTCCTAAACCTTCTTTGTTATAAACATGCACTTTAGACCAAAAATCTATTCAAACTAATAAAAATAGAGATAAACAAATACATTTTCGTTCAAATTATGAACACCCATTCTTATCAAGATGAGGAAAACGTTTGCTAAGCATCATAAAACTCAATCAGTTCGTCTTTTTATAAACAAAGCATGGAAATTTGATGGGATATAAGAAAGTCACTAATGACACCGATTTCATTACATATTACTGGTCAGATAAGACATCATTGACTAAACTTTTTTGCTTTACTAAAAAATCATAACTCCATGTTTTAAGTGAATTTAAAAAACATAAAGCTTTCAGCAATCGTTTAAGTGACAAAAAACTCATTGACTATGAGATTTACATCACGATAATACGCGCCGTTTGCCCAGATATTGGGATCTATAATTCGTTTTAATTTTCTTTGCGGAGGTAAAAATGGCTGCAGACAATAACTACAGTCTAGGACCAGTTCCTAGCAGTGCCAGAAAGGGTGTTGCATCATTAACCATGGTAATGTTGGGACTCACTTTCTTCTCCGCAAGTATGTGGACGGGCGGCTCGCTCGGTACCGGACTTTCTTTTGATGATTTCTTCCTCGCCGTTCTCATTGGTAACCTAATCCTCGGTATTTACACTTCCTTCCTCGGTTACATCGGCGCTTCGACTGGTCTCTCTACTCACCTCCTTGCTCGTTTCTCTTTTGGCTCTAAAGGCTCTTGGCTTCCTTCCGCTCTTCTCGGCGGCACACAAGTTGGTTGGTTTGGTGTTGGAGTAGCAATGTTTGCGATTCCAGTAAACAAAGCAACAGGCATTGATACAAACACGCTCATCATCATTTCAGGCTTGCTAATGACCGCGACGGTTTACTTTGGTATCTCTGCACTCATGGTACTATCCGCGATTGCAGTACCAGCAATTGCCCTACTTGGTGGCTATTCTGTAGTGGAAGCAGTAAACAGCGTTGGTGGTGTGGCTGAACTACAAAAAGTACAACCAACACAACCTATCGACTTTTCAGTAGCGTTAGCAATGGTGGTAGGGTCATTCGTCAGTGCGGGCACACTAACTGCGGACTTCGTTCGTTTTGGTAAAAAGCCAAAAGGCGCAGTGATGGTCACTATGGTGGCGTTCTTTATCGGTAACTCACTGATGTTCATCTTCGGCGCAGCAGGTGCGGCTGTAACCGGCCAATCAGACATTTCTGAAGTGATGATTGCGCAAGGTCTGCTTATCCCAGCTATCATCGTACTTGGCCTGAACATCTGGACAACTAACGACAATGCGCTTTACGCCTCAGGTCTAGGCTTCTCAAACATCACTGGTTTACCAAGCAAGTACATCTCGATGGCAAACGGTTTGGTTGGTACGTTGTGCGCTTTATGGTTGTACAATAACTTTGTAGGTTGGTTAACCTTCTTATCGGTTGCAATTCCACCAATTGGTGGCGTCATCATTGCAGATTTCTTCATGAACCGTAAACGTTACACAAATTTCGAAGCAGCAGAGTTCCAAACGGTTAACTGGGCTGGCATTATCGCTGTGGCGATTGGTGTTGCAGCGGGCCACTTCCTTCCAGGTGTGGTACCTGTGAACGCGGTACTAGGCGGCACAATCAGCTACCTGATTCTAAATCCTATTCTTAATAAAAAGACACTGGCACAGCAGCCAGCGTAAGGAACCATCATGACAACACTATTGATCAAGAACGCAACGCTAAAGGGACAGGAAGGTCTCCAGCAAATTTTGATTGAGGATGGTCAATTCAAGCGTATTGAAGACAATAATGTAGAGCTAAATTACACAGGTGAAGTGCTTGATGCAGAGGGCGGCATGGCTGTCGCTCCATTCTGTGAGCCTCACATTCACCTAGACACAACGCAAACAGCAGGTGAGCCAAGCTGGAACATTTCAGGTACGCTTTTCGAAGGTATTGAGCGTTGGGCTGAGCGCAAAGAATTACTGTCAATTGAAGACGTGAAATCACGCGCGAAGCAAACTCTAAAGTGGCAAATTGCTAACGGTGTGCAACACGTTCGTACTCACGTTGACGTTTCTGACCCTACCCTAATCGCACTGAAAGCGATGGTAGAGGTACGCGAAGAAATGAAAGAGTGGGTAGACATCCAAATCGTTGCGTTTCCACAAGAAGGCATTCTGTCTTACCCGAATGGTAAAGAATTGCTAGAAGAAGCGGTTCAGTTGGGTGCTGACGTTATTGGTGCTATTCCTCACTTTGAATTCACTCGTGAGTACGGCATCGAGTCTCTGCACTACGTTTTCGAACTGGCACAGAAATACGACCGTTTGATCGACGTACACTGTGATGAGATCGATGACGAGCAGTCACGCTTTGTTGAAACGCTTGCAGCGCTAGCGCACAAATTCAACATGGGTCACAAGGTAACCGCAAGCCATACAACGGCGATGGGCTCTTACAACGGTGCTTACGCATCTCGCCTGTTCCGTTTGCTACGTATGTCTGGCATCAACTTCGTTGCAAACCCATTGGTGAACATCCACCTTCAAGGGCGCTTCGATGATTACCCGAAACGCCGTGGTGTGACTCGTGTTAAAGAAATGCTGAATGCAAACATCAACGTATGTTTTGGTCACGATGATGTCTTTGACCCTTGGTACCCACTAGGTACTGCAAACATGCTACAAGTGCTGCATATGGGTCTGCACGTGTGTCAGGTGATGGGTTACGACCAAATCAACAACTCACTGGATCTGATCAGCACGAATTCAGCACGTACACTGAACATTCAAGACAAGCACGGCATTGAAACAGGTAAGCCAGGTAGTTTACTGATTCTTCCTGCAGAGAATGGTTTCGACGCAGTACGTCGCCAAGTGCCAGTCCGTTACTCTGTTCGTCACGGTAAAGTGATTGCAGAAACGCAACCAGCGACAACGCACATTCATTTGGATAAGCAAGAGCAAGTGACGTACAAACGCTAATTGCTGAGCTTTAAACGCAAAAAAAGGGTCTGACTAACATCAGACCCTTTTTTTATTTCTTCACGCGCTGTGTTAGGTGTCTACGGCAACTAATGACATTCCTTAGCAACGAAGGCGTATTCCCTAAATAGACAACCTTGCCATCTTCATCAACAATGGCAGGTACAACCTTTAAGCCTTTCATATCTGCGCCGTATTCCACCAACTTACGTTCTAGCTCATATAAATCCTGCATATCTCGGACTCAATTTATAATTATCAATTTTCGCGTGAATGCTATCCCTCTGATAGAGGATTAATGTTGATCTGGATCATGAAAGGTTGATCCTCATTATGCAGGGCTCAAAGTTGAGACAACAAAGGAGGACGAGTACGCTTTGATGTGTTTTTTAATACTAATTATTGCGACGCACCTTCAAATTAAATTTAGAAATATAGACAGTTTGCATAATAAATATTTGCACTCTTTGTTAACAAACACTAAAGTTAGCGAGTTGATTGAGCTTTAGATTAAATTTCTAAAAATTGCCCAAACACAAATTCAACACTAACAACGTCACAATTAGTGCTTATAAAATAAAGAATAATACTAAAAACAGGGTCAGCAGTTATGCTGACCCTTTCTTTTCCTCTCTTCAAGCCAGAGATTCACACTTACATTTCGAGCTAAATGCAAAAGACCTTTCTACAATGATAACCGACGGTTATCAGCGAGATAAGTGGATTCCTAATCAAACAGCGTTCAATAATAGCTTCGAACCAAACATCTCGGAGTGAAATACATGAACATTTTCAACAAAACTACATTGGTCGCGGCGCTATCTCTTCCCTTACTTGCAGGATGCGCGACTCCGGGAGAAGACGATCCAAACGCATTAACAAAACAAGGTGCTGCAGGTGGAGCACTTTTAGGTCTGACTATGGGCGCTTTGACGGGTGATGCTGAGCTTGCCGTGAAAGGCGCAGTTGCGGGTGGTGTAGCTGGTGGTGTAGCAGGTGCTGGTGCGGATATTCACAACAACCGTGAAAATATCCGACATGATAGCCGTAACCAAGCAATTGGTGGCATTAATGGCGGTCAGAACGCAGCAACAACCAGCGCATCTCAGCAATGGCAAGAGATCGATAACTTTGTTGGGGATTGGAACGTAAACATCCAAAACCACAATCGCGATTTTAAAGGCTTAGAAGATCTGTCAGCTCACGGCTCGTTAGCAAAAACAACCGAAGCAAATGTAAAAGTGACTAACTCGCAAGGTGTAGATCTTAATGCCGCATTCACGTTCGACCAACAAACAGGCTATCAACTAACGCTGACCAACGAAGCCAAAGATGTTTCGGTCGCATTTGCTGGTGAACAACAATCGCAAAGTAATCGTTATAACTTTTACCCGATGAATATTAATGATGTAGTTTACCAAGGCATCCCAACGGGTGATGTACGCGTAGAGCTTGGCTTTGCTGGACCAAACGTTTGGACCATCGATAGCTACGCTTACATCGACGGAGCAGAACAAAAAGTACAAACGTTCCGATTCACTCGCACCCAATAAAACAACAAGGCTTTCTTCGCAACATCTCAATAACAACGTCTCACTTGGCAATTTAATAAAGGCTTAGGCATACTCTGTCTAAGCCTTTATTTTTTTGAAGAAATCCATGTCTCAACTCAATCCAGCAGAGCTCAGCCAATTTGAGCCTCAGTTCCTACAGTTTATGCAGCAAGAGATGCAAACTGATGCCGCTCACGACCTCAGTCACGTACGACGCGTAGTCAAAACCGCTCGTCAGCTAGCAGAACAAGAAGGTGCAGATTTAGCTGTTGTATTGCCTGCTGCGTATCTGCATGATTGCTTTACTTACCCAAAAGATCACCCGAACCGCAAACAAAGCTCAACGATTGCAGCAACTAAAGCGATTTCGTTTCTCGAAAGCATCGACTACCCTGCTCAATACCATGACGCTATCGCCCACGCGATAGAATCTCACAGCTTTAGCGCCAACATTACACCTAATACTTTGGAAGCTCAGGTCGTCCAAGACGCAGACCGTTTAGACGCGCTTGGAGCAATTGGTGTGACACGTTGTATTCAAGTGAGCACGTTGTTTGATGCCGCCTTATATAACGAACAGGACATGTTTGCAGAACATCGAGAATTGGAAGATAAACGATTCACCATCGATCATTTCCAAACCAAATTGTTTAAAATAGTCGAGACGATGAACACCAGAGCAGCATATGAAGAAGGTTTGAAGCGTAAAGCGTTTATGCAGTCTTACCTAGAGCAGTTGCGCCAAGAAGTAGAAGGTTAATATGTCGGAAAGTCACGACCTAATTAAAGAGCTCAAACGCCAGCTCAAGCAGTCTGGCTTGCACTATGTCGATGTCGCACAGCATTTGGAGCTAAGCGAGGGCTCTGTAAAACGCTTATTGGCAGAAGGCAGTCAAATCAGCCTCGACCGCTTGGAGCGTATCTGTCAGCTGACTGGGTTAGAAATGGCAGAGCTATTTAAACTGGCAGCAGCACACAACAAAGGGCTAGAGTCGCTCACGCTAGAACAAGAAAAACAGCTGGTTGATGATAAAGGCTTATTGTTGGTTGCGGTTTGTGTGGTCAATGGCTATCGTTTCGAACAAATCATCGAGCAATACACTTTTGATGAGTTAGAGCTGATACAAAAGCTAGCCCAACTCGACCGCCTCAATATCATCGACTTGCTGCCAGGTAACAAGATTCGTCTGCGTATATCCCCGACTTTCAAGTGGCACACAGGTGGCCCTATTCAGCGTTTCTTCCAGCAACAAGTTCAAGAAGCTTTCTTCCAGAGCTATTTCTCTGCTGAGGATGAGAAGTTAGTGATGGCAACGGGCTTAATGAGCTTACCAACCAACAAGAAGATGCAGCAAAAGCTACAAAAGGTCATCGATGAGTTTTATCAGATCTGTCAAAGCGACGACTCATTGGACATGAATGAGAAGCACGGTACCTCTCTGGTGATTGCGATGCGTCGTTGGACATTCCCGCTGTTTAACCCTTGGGAACGCAAATAGGGACTACCTGATGCTCGATAAACTCAAAAGCCTATCGGTCAAGACGAGACCTATTCTCCCTTTATTCATACTCATTGCCTTTGGTGGTTTTGTGGTGTTCATTGCCACACTCTTGCAACTTTCTGATGTGGTTAAGGAGTCTTATCTTATTCCGAGTGGCGTAACCGCGTTGTGGGCGCTTGCCGCTTGGGTGATGATCTCAAGCTTTCAGCATGTTCCTGAACTTACGCCGAGCCTCGGTTTTTTCAAACGAATGAAAGCTCGCTTGGTGCGTCTGTTCTTTTATTTGGTGACATTAGGCTTTATTGGACTCTCTGGTTTTATTCTGTTTGTCACATTGAGAATGCTCAGCGTCTGGTTTCGACACTAAGCTCATCTCGTAACGCATGAAAGCACCAATCAGTGAGATATCACAAAATTATGAAAACAAAAGTATCGCAAAGTGTTACTTTTGGTTTCTCATAACGTAACTCTTTTCTTCACACTGGCTTCCCAAAGCCAAGCCTTTAAAGTGCTCCCATCTCAAAGCGATTTTGCAATTACGGAGCCAGCATGTTTCTCACTAAACGATTCTTCCCCTATTTTGTGACTCAGTGCCTTGGTGCACTGAACGACAATATCTACAAGAATGTTCTCTTGTTGATGGTGACCTACAGCCAAATTGACTCACTACCGATGTCGGTTGACCTCTTTGTTAACCTTGCGGCAGGCTTATTTATTCTTCCCTTCTTTTTGTTTTCAGCCCACGCTGGTGCGATTGCCGACAACATGGACAAAGCCAAGTTAATCCGCCGCTTAAAACTTATTGAATTAGTGATCATGAGTTGTGCAGCGACGGCTATCATGACGCAGAGTGCCATTCTAATGCTGGCTCTACTCTTCATGACTGGTACTCAATCGGCTTACTTCGGCCCTGTGAAATACGCTCTACTTCCTCAAGCGCTTAAATCTGATGAGCTAGTGAAAGGTAACGCTTGGGTTGAGATTGGAACTTTCCTTTCTATCCTGATTGGTACATTAAGCGCAGGTCTATTGCTTGCGATTCCAAATGGTATGCTTATCGCCTCTTGCATTGTGATTACGCTTTCACTACTGGGCTTTTTGAGCAGCGCAAACATCCCCTCTCTGCCAAGTAAGAAACGTGACAAAGTAAAATTCGAACCTATTACTGGTTTGAAGAAAACACTCAAACTGGCACAAAAACAACGCGGTATTTGGATGTCAATTCTAGCGATCAGTTGGTTCTGGTTTATGGGTGCGACTTACCTGACTCAATTCCCAAATTTTGCTCGTGAACACCTATTTGCAGACAGCACTGTGGTTTCTCTGTTGTTGGCTCTGTTCTCAGTTGGTATCGCGACAGGCTCATGGTTATGTGAAAAGCTGTCTTTCAATCAAGTTGAACTGGGTATTCTGCCATTTGGTATTTTGGGCTTAACGATTTTCAGTGCCGACCTACTATGGGCAGTACCTGCAATCGAATCTTTCCCAAGTCAGTATTACGATGTACAAAGCTTTATTGCCCAGTCTTCACATATTCGAGTGATGATCGACTTGTTCTTGGTTGGTGTGAGCGGAGGCGTATTTATTGTTCCCCTTTATGCGTTTATCCAATCGCGCTCAGAAGAAGGCGAATGTGCTCAATCTATTGCGGCAAACAACATCATGAACGCACTGTTTATGGTCGCTTCCGCTGCTGTTTCTATCTTTGTGTTAAGTGTTTTAGAGTTCTCTATTGTTGAGCTATTTGCCATTTTGGCCGTCGGTAACTTCATCGTGGCTATCTACGTTTACCGTCAAGTACCTGAGTTTACTCAGCGCTTTATTAGCTACTTACTAAGCCACTGTCTGTACCGAGTTTCGGTAACCGGTCGTCAGCATATCCCAGAACAAGGCGCTGCGCTGATTGTGGCAAACCATGTGAGCTATGTAGACGCTTTGATTCTTATGGGCACATCAACCCGTCCTGTTCGATTCGTGATGGACAAATCAATCAGTGAGCTGCCTGTTCTTAAACACGTTTTTCGTCATGCTGGCGTTATCCCTATTTGTTCGCCGCGCAAATGTGCAGAGACTTACAAAAAGGCTTTCGAGAAAATTGAGCATGCTCTTAATAATGATGAAGTAGTTTGTATCTTCCCTGAAGGTCGATTGACGTCAAATGGTGAACTAGGCGAGTTTAGACCTGGTGTAGAGAAGATTCTAAAACGAACCCCCGTACCGGTAATTCCAATGGCACTAAAAGGCTTATGGGGATCTTTCTTCAGCCACAAAAATGGACACGCGTTAACGAAGCGCCCTACTCGCTTTTGGTCTCGTATCGAAGTCAATATTGGTGAGCTATTGCAACCAACCACGTTAGATCGCCATTTGTTACAAAAAGAAGTGCAAGATTTGCTAATTCGCTGACAGTAGTTTCGTGGAGAATCTAGTAGGATAAAATCAACGTCATAAATCTAGGAGGTATTATGAAAATCATCATCTTACATGGTCTTTATATGCATGGGCTGGTCATGCAGCCTCTTAGCCAAAAGCTGAGAAAGCTGGGCTACGAGACCCAAGTATTGAGTTACAACACGGTTTCAATTAACGAAGAGTCGCTGTTCGATTCCATCGACAAGGCGCTTAATCCGCTGACTGCCAATGTGTTGGTGGGTCATAGCCTAGGCGGTTTGATGATTAAACGATACCTCGCGAGCAGAAAGCCATCGACAAGTCTGGTGTCCCACGTTGTGGCAATTGGCTCGCCACTGAAAGGCGCTTCTATCGTCACTCGCATTCAAGATTTGGGATTCGGTGCGATGCTTGGTAACTCACCGTATCACGGCCTTAACAAGCACGAAGATGTTTGGACTTTCCCACAAAAGCTCGGCAGCATCGCAGGCACAATGGGCATTGGCGCTAGGCCTATTCTCATGCATAAAGACAACACCATGTCTGATGGCACAGTGACCGTTGATGAAACACGTTTAGAAGGCATGCAAGATCATATAGAGACGAAACAGACTCACACTAGCCTTATCTACAACACCTATGTACCTGCGCAGATTGATCACTTTATCAAAACTGATCACTTCAGCAGATAGCGCACTTTTCCATCAAGTAGTTGCAATCTACTTTTCAAGCCAAGGCGTTCGCAGTACTATCTCTACTCCGACCACTCATTTGAGTGTCGGAGTTTTTTACTTCTAACCATATTGGTTGGATTCAATGTTCTCAGGGCGGGGCGAAATTCCCCACCGGCGGTATACTCTTTTGAGTGAGCCCGCGAGCGCTCGATTCGTCGAGGTCAGCAGATCTGGTGAGATGCCAGAGCCGACGGTTATAGTCCGGATGAAAGAGAATAAGAAAACATCAGCGGTTTCCTCAACGTTCTGTGTTGATGAACACTGGTGCACTTCTTTTTGGATCGCATTTTTATTGCGTGGGTTTGTGCCATCTTACCGTTGGCGGCTCATTGCCTGCATAGAATGTGACGATCCCTCATACCGCCCTGATTCTGGTGATATTTAGGAGTTAACCATGAATCAGTCATCACTACTTGCCGAATTTGGCGACCCAATTACTCGCGTTGAAAACGCACTTATCGCATTAAAAGAAGGCCGTGGCGTGCTTCTTCTTGACGATGAAGATCGTGAAAACGAAGGCGACATCATTTATTCCGTAGAGCACCTGACTAATGAGCAAATGGCTCTGATGATCCGCGAATGCAGCGGCATTGTGTGCCTATGCCTGACAGACGCTCAAGCAGACAAATTGGAACTGCCACCAATGGTTGTGAACAACAACAGCGCAAACCAAACAGCTTTCACGGTTTCTATTGAAGCGAAGCAAGGCGTAACAACTGGCGTTTCTGCCGCTGACCGTGTAACAACCATCAAAACAGCAGCAAACCCAAATGCAAAACCAGATGACTTAGCTCGTCCTGGTCATGTATTCCCTCTACGTGCTCGTCCTGGTGGCGTAATGACTCGTCGTGGTCACACAGAAGGCACTATCGATCTGATGCAAATGGCCGGTTTGCAGCCTGCAGGCGTGCTATGTGAGGTGACAAACCCAGATGGCACCATGGCAAAAGCACCAGAGATCGTTGCGTTTGGTCGTTTACACAACATGCCAGTGCTCACCATAGAAGACATGGTTGCGTACCGTAATCAATTTGATTTAAAGCTAGCGTAATCAACACGTATTTGTCCTAGTCGAAAGCCGCTGAACTCAGCGGCTTTTTGATCGATTTGATTCCTTTGCTAGTAGTTATACTTAGGGTCTATTGACTTTTCGTGGTTAAGTTTTGTTCGAGATAAAAGCGTTTTAATCGCGGCGAGAGGTTTGTAGCCTAGTCATTCTAAGCAAATACCTCTCAACAAAGAGTAAAACGCTTTTAGACGAACCCTTCGGGCAGCGTTTGTGGCTTATTTCTACTTCGTTATCGGCTTATCAGGTAGACCACTACATTTCAAAGCCTCTGCCTTGTATAAATGACCCACAAATCACTGCAAAAATCAGTTCGAAAGGTCAACAGACCCTAGAAAAACAAAAGGAATCAACATCATGAAGGGAATCACTCGCAGCGCACTTGCCGCAACACTACTCTCCGCTAGCTCTTTGGCTTTTGCATCGAGCTGTCCAGATATCTTGCAAGGAAAGCAAAGGCTTCTCAATTCAACGGAAGAAATAGAGCTTTGTGACGCCTTCAAAGGCAAAACGCTACTGGTCGTGAACACCGCAAGCCAGTGTGGCTTTACCCCTCAATTCGAGCAATTAGAGCAGTTGCATCAGACTTACAAAGATCAAAACTTTGCCGTTGTGGGCTTTCCAAGTAACGACTTTCGTCAAGACCGTGGCAGTGAAGAAAAAACCGCTAAAATTTGCTATCTCGACTATGGTGTTACCTTCCCTATGATGGCGCGAACCTCTGTTCTTGGCGAGGGTGCAAACCCAGTATTCGTCGAGATCAGTACTCAAGCGGGCATTACTCCGAAATGGAACTTCTACAAGTTCTTAATCAACAAAGAAGGTAAAGTCGTTGCGACCTTCCCAAGTTCAACCTTTCCAACAAGTACTACGCTTACTAACATGATTGAAAAGCAACTGTAAGGAAGGCTGCTATGACGACCACACGTACGACAATGCTGCAATTGGGTTATTTAGGACTGCTGCCCTTTCTGTTCAGCTTGGTTCTCATCGTTACAGAAAGGACTTTGTTTAACTTATCTGGGGAGCAGTTTTTTATTGCTTACAGTGCGGTGATTTTGAGTTTTCTTTCCGGGGTACTTTGGGGAAACGCCATTGATCATTTCTACCATCGATTGAGTCGAAATGCCTTAGTGCTAAGTAACTTATTCGTATTGCTTGCTTGGGGAGCGCTGCTGCAAGGTAACAAGCATTATGTTATCGCGACTCTATTATTGGCTGCTGGCTACATTGCCGTTTGGTACGCAGAAAAGTTGATTCGAAGAGTAGAAAAAGAGGCGGAGCCAAAAGGGTATCAGATGATGCGAGGCAAGCTCACGACAGGTGTGGTACTTATGCATGGGTTGGTTTTAATTGCTTAAACTGGTCTGTCCACCTACCAGATCACAAAATTAACCAAGTTATATAAAACAATGTTCATTTCGTGAAGTGCGCGTAATTTTGAACACCGTTTTGTTTTAATTATGAATGGATGGTCATATAAGTATCTCAAAAGCATTCACAAAGGATATGAATATGTTTTTTCGTAAACTTCTTTTTAGTACCGCAGTTATTAATGCAACAGCAGGTTGTGTGTCTTATCAAGCACAACAGGCTGCGGTCAATACGGTGAATACCACTGGAGTTGTTCTTAACAACGTAGTGAAAACCACCATCGCTCAGCCTTGTAACGTTGCCGTCACTGTTGCTAGCTTGTTTTATCCAAATGCGATCTTTATGACTGATATGCCAACCGCAGCTTGCACGGCTGTGCTTCGCTAACGCAAAAAGAACATAAAAAATGGCGACCTCATTGGTCGCCATTTTTATTGATGCGATTATAGCGTTAATAAGTAGTTCACCAACGCGTTGTAATCATCGTAACTGCGGATCTCATTTGGCAACACAATGTACTTGTTGTTCACCACAACACCCGGAACCCCAGTCAGCGTGCTTTGTTTGAATTGCTTATCAAAACCTTTCTGCATAGAGTTCACTGCAAAGCTGTTGTACGCCGCATCGAACTTTTTGCCATCGACGCCATTATCAACGAACAGCTGCTTAAGCTCTGCTTCGTTTTGAGGCGCTTGACGCTTCTGATGAATTTGCGCAAACATCGCCGGTACCATCTTATCCTCAACACCTAGTGACACCATTGTTGCGTAAGACTTCGCCATCGGAACAGCCATATCACCGCCCATAAATGCGACATGCACTTTCTCAAAGCTAGCGTCTTTCGGCAACGCTGGTTTCAAGTTGTCGATGACAGATTCAAATTTGTAACAGTGTGGGCAATAGAAAGAGAAGAACTCGGTGACTGTCGGTGTTTTTGCTTTCTCTACATCCAAGATTTTGTAGTGTTTACCCGCTTCAAATTGCGCCGCGTGAGCAGTGAATGCCAGTAGTAGAGTGCTACAAAGAGCAAATAGCTTTTTCATGTTTGATTCCTTTGGACACAGGTGTGCCGTATTCATTAATTAATGTTTAAAAGTCCAGCAGTGCTGGTTTGTGATGAATAAAGGGATCAAACAATAGGAGGACGGTAAGGCTTATAAATCACTGTCACTGCTTTTGGGGTGGGTGATTTATCAATCAATGCAAGACTATGCGGTAATAAAATCACATCATCTTGCAAGAGGTTAGTTGGTATTTTGACGATACAAGAAGAGCTACAACTGGTGTGCACTTGCTGCCCTTTCTCCATCAGATGATCACCATGGTGTGATTCAATACAGTCCGTATTGTCCACGCCCATCTTTTGATGAAGCTCAGCCGTTCTATCGTTATTCGAACTCACTTCGATTGGCGCTGTGGCTGCACGCACACTCGACGCTACGCCCGTTAGCAACATGGCTAATAGACAGAGCATTGTCGTCATGAATGTACGGTTAAAACTCAGCATATAACTTCTTCAAAATACGGTGAATCTTCATCATACAGAATCCTTCTTTTCATACAAGCCAATCACTTAATGCTAGGTTCACAAACAAGACGATTCTGACACTCGATACCGACTGCAATGCCGATAACACTTGAAATCACTATGAAACCTGAGTAATAGTTAGATCAGTTTTTGTACAAACAAGGAAAGATTAATGCTTAAAAAGAGATTCTTTAAAACAAAAGATGAAGTCGAAGTCACGTTCGAGCTAGACAAAAACCAGTGGGAGTCGATTCAAATTGCAGGCGATTTCAACAACTGGCAACCAGAACCAATGAAGCTCGTGAAGAAAAGTGGCCAGTTTAAGTTTAAGACGCGCTTGCCGAAGGAACAGAATATCCAGTTCCGTTACCTATTCAACGAAGCCGAGTGGGAAAACGATCCACAAGCAGACGCATACGTGCCAAATGGCTTTGGTAGCGATAACAGCGTTGTATGCACACAAGAGCAAATCGCTTAAGCACCGAATTCAGAAACAAAGGCGCACCGAGTGCGCCTTTTTTATTGTCTAATTTTCATTGAGTTATTGCTTATTGTTGCTATATGACAACAGTGTTTTAACTGAAGTGATATATATCAACAAAAGCCATTTCCTTAATATATCCACATCGCAGCGAAACAGGTGTTCTTGACTAAAAGCTGCTCTCAAACGAAAGCGATTCTTAAAAAATTAAGGAAACAAAAGATGAAAAAACTGATTGTAATCACAGGTGCAAGTTCTGGTATTGGTGAAGCTATCGCACGCCGTCTAAGCGATGAAGGTCACCCACTTCTTCTTCTTGCCCGTCGTGTAGAGCGCTTAGAAGCACTAAACCTACCAAACACGCTATGTGAAAAAGTAGACGTTACTGAAAAAGCTTCATTTGAAGCGGCAATTGCTAAAGCAGAAGAGAAATTTGGCCCTGCTGACGCACTAGTAAACAACGCAGGCGTAATGCTACTTGGTCAAATTGACACACAAGATGCATCAGAGTGGAAACGTATGTTCGACGTGAACGTACTTGGTTTGCTAAACGGCATGCAGTCTGTGCTAGCACCAATGAAAGCACGTAACAGCGGTACTATCATCAACATCAGCTCAATCGCAGGTAAAAAGACGTTCCCAGATCATGCGGCTTACTGTGGTACTAAATTCGCAGTTCACGCAATTTCTGAAAACGTTCGTGAAGAAGTGGCTGCATCAAACGTTCGCGTAACAACAATCGCACCAGGCGCTGTAGAAACTGAACTGCTTTCTCACACAACATCGCAAGAAATCAAAGATGGTTACGGTGCGTGGAAAGAAGACATGGGCGGCGTGCTAGCTGCTGATGACATCGCACGTGCAGTTGTATTTGCTTACCAACAACCACAAAACGTTTGTATCCGTGAAATTGCATTAGCGCCAACTAAGCAACAGCCTTAATTGTTAATTTTCTAGCTAATTATCAGAAAACGTTTTAAAAAGCTCCGATTTTTATCGGAGCTTTATTATTTTGCGCTTGTTAAAAACAACCACCCTCACCTATAAATATCCTCTGACTCTTTGCGTTTATTGAAATACCTGACAAATTTGTTTAAGTTTCAAGGATAATTCCTACAAACGCATCACTGCTATGAACGTACAAGACACCAAGCAATCTCTTATCATTGTAGAAGACGACCCTAAATTACAGGCCATGTTAGGCGAATACTTTGCAGGACAGGGCTTTGACGTCAGTTGTATCGACAACGGGACGGACGCACCAGATGCGATACTTGAAAGCCAACCTAGCCTTGTCTTACTCGATTTAATGTTACCGGGCCAGGATGGATTGAGTGTTTGCCGTCAAATTCGCGAATGCTACAAGGGTAAAGTCTTAATGTTAACGGCCAGCGATGACGATTTTGACCACGTTGCTGCACTTGAAATTGGTGCCGATGACTTCGTAACTAAACCCATCAAGCCTCGCGTACTTCTTGCTCGTATCCGAATGTTGCTGCGACGCAAAGAGGTAGCCACTTCAGATTCCGATAATTGCCTTGAAATTGGCGTGTTATGCTTAAATCGTCTGCGCAAGGCCTGCGCACTTAATCATGAGCTAATAGCCCTCACCGACGGTGAATTCGACTTACTTTGGGTACTCGCAAGCCACCCTGAACAAACCCTTTCTCGCGAGTGGCTGACAAAAACTCTACGTGGTATCGAGTACGATGGGACTGACCGCACCATCGACAACCGCATCGTAACGTTGAGAAAGAAACTCGGAGATACCTCTACCCCACCTCAAAAGATCATTACTGTGCGTGGCAAAGGCTATTTATTTATGCCAGACGCTTGGAATGCGTAATGAAGCGCATTTATCTGGAAAGCTTTTTAGGTCTGATCATTCTTTTCGTTGCCAGCTTAGTTGGCTATGAAGTCATTGTGTATCAACTAAATACTGACTACGACTACTTACTTGAAGAGCATGAAGCGCAAGCTTTCCATGAATTGATTTACCCTATTTACCAAGAGAAAGGCGAAAATTATACCATCCAGCAATTAGAGAAGTTCGCGACTTCTAGTCACATGCTGTTAATCGCACAAGAAATGACGAGCCTTCCGCCGGAAGTTGAAAAAACCTTTGATGAAGATCCTTTTGTGAACACTGCGTTCGACGACGAACGAGACTTGTGGTTCCGCTTCGAACCAGGTTCGCCGGTGTTTAAATTAAGCCAAAACCCTAATAGCCCGATCATTCAAGCCATTAATTTTGATGACAACATTGTTTGGCTGTTCTTCCTCGCAGGTTTCGCGCTTTATTGTGTGCTTTTGATTTGGTTTTTGAGCCGCCGAGTTCGTGCACTGGAAAAGGTCACTGTGGACTTTGCTTCTGGTGATTTTAATGCTCGGGCAGATACATCCAGTGCTAAGTCGGTTGGTACACTTAATAAAAGCTTCAACCACATGGCAGAAAAAGTATCTCGCTTGATCACGACAAACAAAATGCTCACCAATGCCGTCGCACATGAGTTACGTACCCCTATATTTCGATTGCAATGGCAAGCAGACCTATTGGCAGACTCTACTCTCGACAAGCAGCAGCAAAAATACGTAAACAGCATAGTAGAAGACATTGACGACATGGAAAATATGGTCGAAGAGCTACTCTACTATGCCAAAATGGAGCGACCAAATGCCGAAATTCAGACTTCTTCTGTCGCGTTATCAAATTTAACTCAATCATTTTTACCTAAGTGGCAACGTGATACACAGCTTTCGATCTTGATTGATGACACGAGCTCACAAGAGACGGTGATTGATGCTGATCCGAAGCTGCTTAAACGTGCCTTGGATAACCTGCTCCGCAATGCCATGCGCTACGCTAAGACTCAAATCGTTTTAGAGATCGTCGAGACGCAGAATAAATCTTGCATTCGCGTTCATGACGATGGTAATGGCGTAGAAGAGAAAGACTGGCCTCATCTTTTTGATGCGTTTTACAGTGCCGACAAATCACGTAACAAGAGTACCAGTGGCTTCGGTTTGGGGCTTGCAATTGTCAAACAAATCGTCGAATTGCAAAAAGGGGAAGTATCAATCTCACACAGCCCTTATGGCGGTGCGTGCTTTACGATCTGCTTTCCCAAATAAATTCATAAACTTATCAATATCCCTCTAATAGCCATTACAAAAGGCGACACTTCAATACAATTGACCGACAGAGCGTTAAAATAAAACAGTGTACATTTAATCCATAAATTCACAGCACCAATGGATTAAACCAATGCATAAACCGCTTCTTCTTATCACCCTCTCTTCCACCCTTGCTGCATGTGCTTACAACCAAGAACCGGTTGTCGACATGACAAATGTCGACCAAGTCCAATACGAACAAGACTTTACGTATTGCCAAGGCTACGCAGAAAAAGTCAATAAAGGTGAGGCTGCAAAAACGGAAGCAAAAAATGGTGCGGTAACCGGTGCTTTAGTAGGAGCCGTTGCTGGCGTACTTGAAGATGGAATTGGTGGCGCAGCAGTTGGTGCTGTTGCTGGTACTGCTGTGGGAGCAGGGGCAGGCGCGCTGGGCGGAGCCAACGATTCAACCAAAACGCAGTCACTGGTTCTTCGTAAGTGTTTAGCGAACAAGGGTTACACCGTCTATGACCTTGAATCATAAAGTATAAAGTCGCATCAATTGCATAAATAAGTGAGTTTGTAGATGTAAATTTCACAAATGTTTCACGCTCACTCTTTTACACTCCAATCGCAATTAAATGCCTTTTCTTTAGGGGGCTTTATCCCTCAAAGCACCTCTCTTTTTTAAGGCTTAGCAGTTAAAAGGCTACATTTTGAAACCAGGTAAAACAGGCATTCGCCGGATTTTGGACGCAACCGGCTATTCACTTCAAGGATTGAAGGCAGCATGGACTCACGAAGCCGCTTTCAGACAAGAATTAGTGCTGACACTGGTACTTTCTATCTGCGCATTCTTGCTTCCTGTCTCCACACTAGAACGCATCATGATGATCAGCAGCCTCTTATTGGTTGTGATTGTTGAGTTGATTAACTCCGCCATAGAAGCGGTTGTCGACCGTGTCAGCGATGACTGGCATGAACTCAGTGGGAGAGCCAAAGACATTGGTTCAGCAGCAGTATTTGTTGCACTTTTTCTCGCCCTATTTGTTTGGGCGTCGATTTTACTTTAGACCAACCAAAGAAAGTCACTTATGAAGACAGTTGATTCCACAGCTAAAGGTATCTCATATGTTACCTTTACGCTTTTGCTCGCATTATACTTCGCGCTTGTGGTGAATATTCCTATCTATAAGGAATTAGTTCATATTTTTTCGGATCTTGATCAAGTCAAGATAGGCTTCATCATAACAATTCCCATCTTCTTCTTTGCAGCACTGAACTTCTTGTTCAACCTATTCAGTTGGCCTTGGATCAGCAAGCCATTCTTCATTTTCCTGCTGATCACTTCAGGCATGGTGAGCTATGCAAGTTACAACTACGGTACCCTGTTTGATACGGACATGATTACCAATATCGTAGAGACCGACACTAGTGAAGCCAGTTCTTACCTAAGTGCTTATTCGGTCATTTGGACGATTGTAATGGGCGTTATTCCCGCTTTACTTGTTTTCAAACTGAAATTCAAACCACTCAAAGGCCAATGGCTTCGCTTTACTCTGACTAAAATGGTCTCGATGCTTGCTTCACTGGCTGTGATTGCCGTTATTGCGGGCCTTTACTACCAAGATTATGCCTCTGTCGGTCGCAATAATAGTTACTTGAAAAAAATCATCATCCCAACGCAATACGTGTACGCCATGTCTAGCTATGTGAAGGAAAATTACCTCTCTACACCTGAGCCATATCGTGAGATTGGTGCGGATGCAAAGCAATCAGAAGTGGCTCTCAAACAGGCACAAGAGAAACCAACCTTGTTGTTGTTTGTATTGGGTGAAACGGCACGTACGCAGAACTATCAAATTAATGGTTATGAAAGAGAGACCAATCCATACACCAGCAAACTGGACGTCATTTCATTCCAAGACGTTTCCTCTTGTGGTACGGCTACAGCGGTTTCAGTTCCTTGTATGTTCTCACAGTTACCACGTAGCGATTTCGATCGCAGCAAAGCGGATAACCAAGATAATGCGCTCGACATCATGCAACGTGCAGACATCGATTTAATGTGGAAAGACAATGATGGCGGTGATAAAGGGGTTGCACATAAGATCAATAAGATGGATGTTGATCGCAACGAGCAGAACACGCTTTGCAACGGCGACACCTGTTATGACATGGCATTGCTAGACAATTTGGATGACCAAATCTCAAGCATGAAAGGCAACCGAGTAGTGGCTCTGCATCTAATTGGTAGCCACGGCCCAACATACTTCCAACGTTACCCAAAAGACAAAGCCTTTTTCCAACCGGACTGCCCTAGAGCAGACATCGAAAACTGTAGCATTGAGCAAATTAGGAACTCCTATGACAACACGATTCGCTATACGGATTTCGTTTTAGACCAAACCATTACGAAATTAAAAACGCTGGAAGACAAATACAATACCGCGATGATCTACGTTTCTGACCACGGTGAATCTCTCGGAGAAAATGGCTTGTTCTTACACGGTATGCCTTATGGCTTAGCACCAGATTTCCAAAAACGCGTCCCTATGATGCTTTGGATGTCACCAGGCTTTAAGCAAGCGAAACACATCAACACCGATTGTTTGGCGCAAGAAGCAAAGCAAACCGCAACACATTCACACGATAATATCTTTCACTCTTTGCTGGGTATTATGGATGTAGAAACCAATGCCTACGATGGGAAATTGGACATCTTTAAGACCTGTCGTCAAAGCATATAAAAATAATTGAGAGAGGTTTAAAAACCTCTCTCACGTCGAACCATGAGCATTCAAATCAGCATCTACGGCTAGGTGGAAATTTACATGCCACACAAGGTTCTCTTATGAATAAAACAACACTCATCATCATATTATTAACTACCGCAGGTCTTTCTGGATGTGATTCTGAAGACATTTCTACACCGACACCCTTGCCGATAAAAAGTGTCCGAGCTCAAACAATCAACCTCGTTGACTATGGTAAAAACCAACCTTCTGACGTTCAGATAAAAGCTTATAGCCAAGGCAGTGAACAAATCATTTATTCAGGCCTTTTCGAGTACGGGTCTTCTGCCAGTACACTCCTTATAACACAACAAAAAAGTCCATCGATTCCATATACATTTAAGTTGTTTGATAGCAACTCACAACTTCAATTAACACAAACCAAGAAAACGTTGAAGTCAGGGCAACATGAGTTGGTCTTTGCATTTGGCGATGTCAGCAACAACCAGTATGAGATTTCAATCCAAGATCGCCCTTCTCTGCCGAAACTCACCAACAACAGAGTACCTATCTATGTAATGGATGCGGGGCTAATAAAGGGAGAAAGGCATTCTGAGGTCACCTATGCTGATCAGCATATCAAAGACCTGCCAAATAAAACGTTTTCATCCATGCTTACCGCACCAGAATACCAGGAGTCTCTTGAAATGACGTTTACTCGAGACGGCCAAGCAGAAACTTGCCACTTCAGTACCCAAGATAAGCCAGAATTGGTTGTGTTGAGCCCATATGGCAACTGCTTCAGTGTCGATTTCCTTGAAACGCTTGGCGGATAAAAGGCTACAAAGTCTGTGGGGTAAATAGCCTACAGACTTTGTTTTCTTTTGTGCAGAAAACCACACTCATAGAATCAATCCATTTCCTAATTCAAGTTATACTCACCCCCATATGTATGACGTTGAAAGAAGAATTCAAATGAAAATTGGCATCATTGGCTTGGGCGATATTGCTCAAAAAGCTTACCTCCCCGTTATCACTCAACTTCCAAATGTAGAATTGGTGTTTTGTACCCGTAATGCAGACACACTTAACGCACTCGCTCAACAGTATCGAATCGCAGAAACCTGCCAAGACTATCAGCAACTGGTTGGCATGGGCGTAGATGCGGTCATGATTCACGCCGCTACTAGCGTTCACCCTCAAATTGCCGCTTTCTTTTTGGAGCAAGGCATCCCGACATTCGTTGATAAGCCTTTGGCAGACAGCGCTGCTGAAGTAGAAAAGCTATATGAACTGGCAGAACGCGTGAAACAGCCTCTGTATGTTGGCTTCAATCGCCGTCATATCCCGCTCTACAATCAACATATGCCGAGCATCCAGAAAGGCGAATTCTCGGGCTTGAAGTCTCTTCGTTGGGAGAAGAACCGTCATCAATTACCAGGGGATATCCGTACCTTCATTTTCGACGATTTTATCCACCCTCTTGATAGCGTGAACATCACGGCCAGAGCAGACCTGAAAGACGCTTACATTACACATCAAATGGATGGTGACCAACTGGCTCGTTTAGATATCCAATGGCAACATGGTGAGACACTGCTTCACGCATCAATGAACCGCCATTTTGGTATCACCACTGAACGTGTCCAAGCGTGCTATTCAAACAAAGCGATGGAGTTTGATTCGTTTATTGAAGGGAAACTGTGGCAAGACAATCAGGAGCAAAAATTGAGCTTAAAAGATTGGACGCCAATGCTAACCAGTAAAGGTTTCCACTCTATGCTGCTGGATTGGTTTGAAGTCATCCAGTCAGGCAAAATCGCCTCTGAAATCGTAGCGCGCAATATCGCTAGCCACCAACTTGCCGAAGCGATTTGTCAGCACATTGAACAGTCAGTGCGTCGATAATTAAGCACTAAACCGAGCGCGGAACGCTTTGGGAGTCAATCCCATGGTTTTGATGAACACTTTGCGAAACGCGCTCGCGTCTTGATACCCAACTTGATAAGCGATGACTTCAAAAGCTAAGTTGCTCGACTCTAATAAATCACACGCCTTTTGCACACGAAGATGCTGCAGATACTGATTCAAGTTCAAACCTGTTGCTTTTTGAAAACGTCTCTGAAGCGTGCGCTCAGTTAAACAACTGATCTCCGATAGAGCTTGATTTGAAATCACATGTGAGAAATGATCGGCCATGTAGTGCTGAACACTAAGAACGGCACTATCACCGTGTTGAAAGTTAGGCGTGAATTGCTGATAAAAACGTTGCTCTCTGGCACCAGTATCGACCACCAGCATCTTTCCCAACAAACGCATCACTGCAGGTGTACTTAGCTGAGAAACTAGCTCCAACCCCAAATCAAGCCAAGACATCATACCACCAGCGGTAATGATGCTGCCCTCGTTGATAAGGATGGATTCAGGCTTAAGTGTCACGTTAGGAAACCTGTCTCGGAATAACCCTGCCAGCCCCCAGTGTGTCGTGCACGCTTTGTTATTCAACAAATCAGCGTGAGCGAGAATAAAAGCCCCTGCACATGCAGAAGCAACAACCGCTCCAGCTTTGTGCTGCTCAAACAACCAAGACGTTAACGCCTCACTTGGCGAAAGGTAATATTGCTCCGCACCGCTTGGTGGCAGTATGACGACCGCGAAATCATCGGCTCGAATAACGTCTTCTTTCCAATCAATGATGTCTGCATGAAAGCGGCATTCAACATCAAGCTCAATCGAAGCACGGTTTGCCATCTCAAACAGCTCCTGCAAACCATAGACTGACGCTTTTGAAGCCCCCGGATAGTTCACAATAGCAATGTTTATCTTGTTCATTCTAATTGTCGTTTTTGACCTATTTTTTGTCATTTTAGACACTAAGCAAGAAAAAAGAAAGTACGCATAATAGCTCCCATACCAAAGCAACACATTCACTGAAAACAAAAGGAAAACACCATGAACCAAGCAGCACTTCTTGTTATCGATCTACAAAACGACTACTTCCCTAACGGTAAATTTCCGCTATGGAATACAGAAGCAACACTAAACAACATCAAGAGCGCAATTGCTAAAGCGAATGAGAAAAATATTCCTGTCATTCATATTCAGCACATCGCCGATCCAGCAATGGGCATTGCGCCTTTCTTTAATGAAGGTTCTGAAGGCGCTGACATTCACCCTGAGATCTTAGCGCTAGCGCCAAATGCCGATGTGGTTATCAAACACTTTGCGGACGGCTTTGAACAAACAAACCTTGAAGAAGTACTACAAAAACATGGGGTAACAGAGCTATTAGTAACTGGCATGATGACGCAAAACTGTGTCACTCATACTGCGATTTCTAAAGCGGCAGAAAAATACGATGTATCAATTCTTATGGACTGCTGTACAACAGTCGATGAAATGATCCACAACATCGCACTGCACGCTGTATCAACTCGCGTCCCACTAGTAACTGCAGAACAAAAACTGTAAGCCTGCGAGCATCCACTATACTGTCTTAATTAGAATGACCCGATGCGCCACGCGTCGGGTCCTGTTGGTTGGCACTGACTCTCATTAACTCTATAGGGACAGCACAATGAAGTGGATGTCAGTTTTATCAATTATCACCTTATCGAGCGCACTCACCGGCTGTGGAGGGAGCGACTCCTCAGATCCAGAGATTGCGGTAAGAGCTCTCAACTTTCAGAGCGTTAACTTCGTCAACCAAAACCCGAGCGGTGTTTCAGATATCAGTGTTCAAGCCAATTATGGCAGCCTGCAAGAAGATATTTATTCCAATCTGCCACTTTATGGTGCGACAGAAACAGGCTTGCTGTTGATTCAAGAAAACGCTAACACTTTTGATATCACGTTTGATTTGATTGAAACCAATAGCCAGCAAACCTTAGTCAGTGAGACACGCTCAATTACTGTCTCTAATCCTCAAGTGATCTTTGCTTTTGGTGACGCTAACACAGGTTTTTATGACCTCGTCTTCCAAGACAAGCCCGACACGAGCAGTACAACCAATACTCAAGTCTCTGTATTCGTTATGGATGCTAGCCAACTACAAGGCGCTATCAATAGTGATGTTTGGGTGGATGGGTCCCAACGAATCTTTAACCTGAGCAAAAGAACCTTGTCGAGCCAGATCATCGTGGGTGCAAATACGGCAAATGTTCCGATTGAAATCAGAGAAACAGGCACAGCAACGGTGATAGACACGTGCAGTGTTTCTACCGAAACCAGAGCCATCATGGTGATATTGGATCCATTGGGCAACTGCCGAGTGCTGTCTGTTTTAGACTCTGTTTTTTAAGCCATTTGCTGGTATTTTGGACACTCAACAAGGTATGCATAAAACGCATACCTTACTTCACTTTTTATCATTTGTGTCATCACAGACTTATCTCTACACTTCGCGCTCTTTTTTCTACTTGAGCGCACAATGTATGCTTTTTTCTCAATCCATTTTCGCTCAGGTGGTGAGAATGTCAGTCATGTTGATTCTATCTCTGGTTATTGTCCATCACTCACCTAACTTGTTGGAAATGCTAGCAGAACAAGCGATGAATAGCGGTTGCCATCAGACCACTGGCGATGGCGAACAACACGATCACTCTCATCACCACCATCATCACCATCATCACCATTAATAAGAGCAAATTATGAGTATTTTCCGATTTCCAATTCTTGTTTGGCTTGGAATAGGGATTTTGATTATCTGTCTAGGGATCAGACAATCGTTCGGCATTTTCATGATGCCAATTTCAGATCACTTCCAAACGGGTCGCGAGTTCTTTAGCTTTGCCATTGCATTGCAGAACTTGTTGTTTGGCGTGTTCCAACCGTTTGTTGGTATGGCGTCAGACCGTTGGGGCGCGAAGCGTATTATCATTTTAGGTGCCATTTCATACGCTTTGGGTCTTTACCTGACCTCTATCGCAGTTGAGCCAACCATGATGTATCTGTCATTGGGTGTGCTGGTTGGTTTCGGCTTAAGCGCGACCAGTTATGTGATCGTGCTAGGTGCTGTTGCTAAAGTAGTCCCTGCACAACACGCTGCAAAAGCTTTTGGTTTGACGACTGCAGCGGGCTCATTCGGCATGTTTGCCATGATCCCTGGAGCACAGGCGTTGATGAGCGATTTGGGCTGGCAAGGTGCGCTTCAGGTGTTTGCCGTATTGTGTAGCTTTATGGTGATGTTTGCGTTGTTCATGAGAACGGCAAAACCACAAACCAACAACGCCGCAAGTGCTCAAGAAGATACGCAAACTCTGAAAGAAGCGTTAAAAGAAGCTTTCGTACACAAAGGTTACTGGTTGATCCACGCTGGTTTCTTCGTGTGTGGCTTCCATGTCATGTTTATTGCCACTCATCTACCAAGTTACTTGGCAGATAAAGATTTACCGGCTTCAACAGCGGCGATGGCACTGGCGTATGTCGGTATCTTCAACATCTTTGGCTCTTACTTCTGGGGTGTGATGGCCGATCGCTTTAACAAACGTCACGTTATGTCTGCCCTGTACTTGATGCGCACGGTGGTGATTGGTGCTTTTGTAACTTTACCTGTCACCGAACACACTGCTGCCATTTTTGGTGGTGCTATCGGCTTCTGTTGGTTAGGCACGGTGCCACTGACTTCAGGCTTGGTACGCCAGATTTTTGGTGCTCGTTACCTTTCAACCTTGTACGGCTTGGTGTTCTTCACTCACCAAGTAGGCAGCTTCTTGGGTGCTTGGGTTGGTGGTCGCATTTACGATTACTACGGCTCTTACGATCCAATCTGGTGGTCAACAGTTGTGTTGGCATTTATCGCGGCTCTTATTCACCTGCCGATCAATGACAAACCGGTGCCACGTTTGAACTTGGCAACCGCGTAATCTAAGAAGGCTCTTAACGTTATCGTTGGGAGCCTTTTCTCTTTTCTCCCCGCAACACGCTTTCTGTTTTCCCTCAATCGAATAGGCATTCTCATCAATGATTGCTTATTTAAGATAAAGTGCGTCCATTCATCCTCTGTTAAGATTCGTGTGACATACTTAACACAACGCTATAAATCAAAAAGGGTTTTAAATGAGAACACTCGGCAACATCATCTGGTTTGTATTCGGTGGCGTATTCATGGGTTTGCTATGGTGGTTCTTCGGACTACTGGCTTTCATCAGCATCATCGGCATTCCATGGGGACGCGCTTGTTTTGTGATGGGTAACTTCTCGTTCTTCCCATTCGGCAAAGAAGCGGTTTCACGAGATGAACTGACCAATGAAATGGACATCGGTACTAGCCCACTTGGCGTGATTGGTAACGTGATTTGGTTTGTATTTGCAGGTATTTGGTTGGCAATCGGCCATATACTTTCTGCCGTTGCATGCTTTGTAACCATCATTGGTATTCCGTTCGCACTTCAACACCTGAAACTCGCGGTTATCTCTCTGGCTCCGATAGGTAAAACAGTCGTGACGACAGAAGAAGCGACCATGGCTCGCTACAACATCAACCGTTAATTTTTTAACCCTCTGAGCATCCTGCTTAGAGGGTTATTCCTGTCAAAAGTAAGCCCATAATTGCCACTGCATACTCAAGAATAATTGATTGAAAGTTCATACTCCCACCTCAGTTAAAAGTTAAAGTTAATACCTAGTTCAACGCTGTTCTCTTCACTTATCTTGGTCGATCCCGGCGAAACTCTATGCTCACCAAATGTGTACTTCACATAAGGCTCTACCCATTTCGGTTTTAAAGTAATACGTACTTCGTGATTGGTTCGATGACCGCCTTCTGTGAGTTTTTTATCGTAGTTATACGAATAACCAAGCCGGATAAAATCAATCGGTGTATAGCTTGCACCAACGGTGTTTTTCCACTCTCTTTCTGTCTTTTCCAATGATGGGAATGACTTACCAATTGAACTGGTTCTCCACTCATGAGAGCTGTTGGCAAAAATCATCCAATCATCCCCCAATGCGGTTCCGGTAAATACTCCCGCATCATACACATCGAACAGATCTGCACGTCCATAACTCACAAATGCTTCTGTATAGAATTGTCCGAGCATCACGCCATATCCCGTCCCCAATTCTAAATACCCCGTAGAATCCACTTCAGCAGAAATATTCCATTCTTCTGTTGCTTGTAAGTACCCTGAAGCAGTCGCAATCCATTCATCATCTGTATTGGATACATCTAAACCAAACTCTGGCATTTTGTGGTCAGCAGAAAAACACGGCACGGCAAAGAGCGCGCAAAGCAGCGTCAGAGATTTATTCATTGGGATACCTATCAGAAAGACTCGAAAAGAAAAAAGGAGCCACTTAAATCAAGCGGCTCCTTGCTACTTACCCTTATGCGATTTGGTTTACGAACGCTCAACGCGGTCGCGAATCGCTCTTTTTATTTGCTGACGTTGCTCTTGTGATAGGGATTGCACTTTCTGTTTCAATTCTGCACGCTGTTCTTTGGTTAGTTGCTTCTCAACTCGATTGATCCCCGAGTCTTTATTCCAGTAAAACTTGTTACCGTTAGAGCCAGTCAATGCAATTGATTCAACCTTACCCTGTATGTCTTTTACAACATGAGTATTTTCGAAGGTATGGCTTTTTCCATCAACGGAGAGCATAACGTTGTCGTTATCAGTGATAAGGAGTTGCCCCACCTTGCCCTCTGTTGATTGAATATCCCACACTCCATCTTGAGTCGTCTCTGCAAGCGTGAGTTTTGCGTTTTTTGTGTCTAAAACTGGCTCTACTGGATTAGATGGAGAGCCTGTAATTGGGTGCTCTGGCATTGGTTCAATTGGATTTACAGGCCCACCTTCAATTGGATGCTGCGGAACAGGTTCTATTGGGTTTATTGGACTACCTTGAATTGGGTGTTCTGGAATTGGCTCAATTGGGTTTGATGGCGTACCTACGATTGGGTGCTCAGGTGTCGGTTCAATAGGGTGTTCAACTTTAGGCTTAAACTCTTCAACAACCAGACGACCATCTTCAACGGATAAATGTACGAAGCCTTTATCATTCACAAACACCAACTCGTTATTGCGAACTTCAATATTACCAACCACATTACCTGAAGCATCTTTCACGACATCACCGTCTGTGAAGTACAGTTCACCACCGACATTAAATACGGTGTTACCTTCTACGCCACGGATTGCGACTGTGTTGTAGTCACCGCTGTCGCCTTGAATTGCCATTCCATCGAAATGTTCACCTTCGAAGGTTTGTACCGATGCCACACCTGCTGGCTCACTAGGGGAGTCCGAAGAACTTGATGATGAACAACCGGCTAGAAAAGATGCTGCGATAACTGCACTCAGTAATTTAACTTTCATGATTTACTCTCTTAATTTGTCGAAATTCAGGGCTGCCTCTTGCAGGATCTGTGGACTCCCTGCCCGATGAAGAGAAGTATATTGAACAGTGTTTTTTGGCACTAATCGCTTAAAAGAAACCCGCACTTAACGGTGGGTTATTAATAAACAGAAGTATAAGGCGTGATAACCGATGGTTATTATTGGTAGGAAGTACGTTCTAAGTGCCCAGCGATAATCTCGGTCACGATATTACGCAGCCAATGCACCGTTTCATTGCGACGGTTTTTATGGTGGTAGTAAGCATGCAGACAAGGCTCAATCACGATGCCATCAAACTCAATATCAAGCCTACGTAGTTTGTGAAGCTTATCAACATTGACGGTTTTGGAAGCTGGAAAAACCATATCAGAATTGGCAACCACATCGATGATAGCCGACGGCAATTCAGAGCGAAATGCAATTTTGGGTTCTACCCCTCTGATTTTCATTATCTTTTCCGAAAACGAGATATTAGAGTTCCAGTCCGCAGCAATTACAGTCGCAAACTCTAAGTCCTTACAATCGGATATTTGCAAGCGCTCGCCTTTCAAAGGGTGATCTTTTCGAACATAAGCACAGAAGGTGTCTTTGACGATCATTTTCGTCAGTAGCTCTTTAGGTGCATGATTGATGTCGTAATTCACACCGAGCATAACATCGTCTTTAATGATCTCTTCCATGGTTGAGCGTGACCAATTAAGCAGGTGCACTTGAACATTTGGGGCAGCTAGCCTTATTGCTTGGAAGATTTCACTGGCGTAAGAGCTCAGAATAAACGGGGCGAGTGCTATTTTGACGGTCCCATTCATCTCCAATGGATTGAAGGTTTTAGATCCGTTGAGCGTATTGGAAATCTCATCAAGTAACGGCCCTAAGTTTTCAGCCAGTTCGTTCGCATATTCAGTAGCACGCAAACCATGATGCGTTTTCACAAACAGCTCATCTTCAAAATGATCTCGCAATCGTTGCAGTGCTTTACTCACCGCGGGTTGAGAGACGAACAAACGCTCAGCGGCTCGGCGCATGTTACGTTCTTGATGGAGAATGATAAACGTCCGGAGCAAATTGAGGTCGAGATTAGAGAAGAGATCTTTGGCCATATTCCACGTCGTTAATAACTTAGGGTTATTATTCAGAATAAGAACAGATTTGCGTACTTTCCAATCGACTTGCATGATTTCTTTGCGCTAGATTCCTTCCTATGACAAAAAAATAACAAAACCCGCAAACTTGCGGGCTTTGATTAAAGTGAGATGGGACTATTCGAAGGTATATTGATAAACACTGAAACCAGAGTTATCACCAACGTCGCCCGTTTCATTGGTGAAAGTTATCGAATCAACTTCGCCAGCAAATACATCACCATCTGGAGAGGATAAGAATTTCACACTCGTACCTGCTGCCAACCCTGTGAGCGAAAAGTTTTGCGCATTCTCAAAGCGATGCAATGGTACTGCCTCCGGGTAGGAATCTGCCAGTTCATTCAAGTATTGGTCTACTAGCTCACGATTTGAGTAAGCGCCGTCTTCATACACTAGCTCAGCATTATCAACACCGGGGATCCAATTGTTCGAAGCACGGTAATTATTAGTTACGACGTAAACCACTTGATCATCATTGAGTACTGCGCCGTTGTATGAAATATCGCTGATTCGGCGATAATCACCAGCAGGGTTCAATTGTGGTTTATTCTCCGTATCATTGATCAATTCGCCACTATCATCCACGTAGTAACGAGGGGGTTGATTCACATCGATCGAGTAAGTCAATGAGATAGGGTTATTATCTGCATCCCAGCCACCATAGAAGATATCCAGGTTGTAACTGCGGAACATCTGATGCAATAAGTAATCATCCTGCTCTGTAACCGTCTTGTACTGTTGGGAGGCAATGGTTTCTAACCACTCTTTTACATCCGCAATTGTAAGTTTGAGCACGGCAGGTGTGTTGTTATCGAACACATAAAGATCAGCAACACTCGCGTTCGTTAACTCACTACCATCTATATTGGTGTAATCGAACGCGCCGCCACGACCACCTTTGAATGGTGCAGAAACAGAAAGTAGAATCGAGTTTGGTTCCATTTCTAACGTGCCATCTGAGGTAATCTTATTACCCCAATTAAACTGCGCTTCATTCACGATCTGTACAGACAAGTCAGACTCAATCGCAGAGAAGAAACTGTTAATTTTCTGCTCAATTTGTAGGATTGGTGTCTTCATGAATTCAACCGTTCCATCATGATCTTCCATTACCGCTTGCACGACATCCGCAGCAACGGCATTTTTATCAGCAAACAACGAGCGAAGCTCTGCTGTACTTTGAGCATGATTGACAGACCAAGACTCGCCCGAGTTAGTGGTTTCTAACACAAGATCAATCACACCAACATTATTCCCCCAGTAACCTGGCATAACCGCTGGTTTACCAAAGACCTTCCCTGTCGGCGCATCGACCCCTTCCATTCCATCATAACTGCCACTGGTGGTTGGAAAATTGTTGTGATCGTGACCAAACATAATCGCATCAATACCATCGATTTGTGCTAGTTGCCAAGTTGCGTTATCCATAAATGGCACATCTGCGTCACCACCAGAAAGACCGGTATGTGGGATCGCTACGATGATATCTGCGCCGTCGTCTTTCATTTTCTCGACGTAATAAGCTGCTGTCGTCTTAATATCAGACACTAAAACTTCACACTCGAGATGCGTTTTGTCCCAGCTCATAATATTTGGTGGAGTAAAACCAATAACACCCACGCTAACAGTGTAAGTTTCACCGTCATCAGCAATAAAATCACGATCAAGGATGAGATAAGGATCAAAGGCTGTTTCTGCTTGGTCTAGAAACTCAGAGTCAATATGAGGCTCACAAGATTGTGACTCAAAACTGTCAGGTGTCACTAACGTTTCATCATATTTAAAAACGTTAGCCACCACGTATGGGAAATTAGCACCTTTGATAGCCGCATCTAGATATTCAAGCCCGTAGTTAAACTCATGATTACCAATATTTGCAGCATCGTAATCAAGCAAGTTCATCGCTTTGTAAACGCTATGGCGATTTTTCTCCAGGTATTCTAGCCCTAAATTTGCCATGTAATCCGCCATCGGGCTTCCCTGAATCAAGTCACCATTATCAAACAGCATGCTGTTAGCCACTTCTTCACGCGCTTGGCGAATCACTGGTGCCGTGCGAGCAAACCCGTAATCCTGCTGCCCCTGATTACTAAAGTAATTGTAAGGCATCATGTTGCCATGCAGATCGGTTGTTTCCATCAAGCGTAAGTCTATTGTAACAGGCGTTTGCTCATCATCACTTGAACTGCCGCAGCCGAACAACGCGACAGCCATTGATGTCGACAGGGCTAATTTAGTTGGCGTATTCATTTTATCCTCAAATTCTCAAAGTTTAGATTAAAAACTCAAGTATCTTGACGATAAGGTATGACGTTTTTATAGAAAATAAATGACGAAACTATTTCATTAAAAACAGACATTTATACTTATAATGAATCATCTCAACTTTAAGCAGATACCAAATGTATCCCATCATGATTTTCTGAATTCTATTGAAAGTGATTTTACCTTTCGCTAGTTCAATCACTTATGTAGATAGGTTAAGGTTTATGGGTTACAGTTTGATACAGCAACCAAAAGTCTTTCATTCTTATACCAAAAATGGTTTAGACGCATAGCAAGGATTCCTATGATAAGTAAAAAAGTTTTAATTCTCTTTGCGCATCCTTCCCAGCATCGCTCAGAGGTGAATGCTCCGCTTTTTAAAGCCGCTCAACAAATTGAAGGCGTTACATGTGTCGACCTTTACGCTGAGTACCCGCACTTCAATATCAACATCGATCGTGAGCAACAACGTTTACTTGATCATGATGTGGTCATCTTTCAATTCCCTCTCTATTGGTATTCCACGCCAGCCATTTTAAAAGAGTGGCAAGATCTGGTTTTGGAATACGGCTTTGCTTATGGCTCAGAAGGCACAGAGCTTCATGGCAAAACCATGCTTTGTGTACTTTCTGCCGGTGGTAAAGAAGAAGCCTATAAAGCCGAAGGTTATAACCATTTCACCATTAGAGAGCTACTTGCCCCTATTGAACAAATGTCGGCACTGACTGGGATGAACTACATCGCTCCACTCGCGCTGTTTGGCTCTCGTACCGCTCAAGAAGAAGACCGAATTCCACAACATGTAGAGCGTTACCAAACGCTGCTTAATGCATTGGTTAAAGATACGCTTGATATTAAAGCGGCAGCATCACTCATCAAGTTAAATAGCGCATTACTACAATTGATTAAGGAAGCGTCATGACAGGGATATTCTTACAAGCCTTTGTTTACCTTATTGCCGCCGTCATTGCAGTGCCTTTGGCGAAGCGTTTAGGCTTGGGCTCAGTTCTTGGTTACTTGATCGCCGGTGTTGTCATCGGCCCAATCATAGGCTTGGTCGGCGAAGAAACCACAACGATTCAACATTTCGCTGAATTTGGCGTAGTGATGATGTTGTTCTTAGTTGGTTTGGAACTCGAACCGAAAATGCTTTGGGCAATGCGAAACCGCTTGATGGGGTTAGGTGGTTTACAGGTCGGTGGCACAGCCGCTCTGATTATGGCTATCGCACTTTATTTTGGACAAACTTGGACCGTTGCATTGGCCATTGGTCTGATTTTCGCTCTATCATCGACAGCGATTGTTCTGCAAACCTTTAGCGAGAAAGGACTGACCAAAACTGAAGGTGGTCAGAACGCGTTCTCGGTGCTGCTTTTCCAAGATATCGCCGTAATTCCAATGCTGGCATTTATTCCGCTGTTGGCATTGCCTGAACTCGTAGAGCAAGCACAATCGGCAGCCCAAAGCGCAGCAGAACACCATGAAGAACTTAGCTTAGTCGCTGGTTTACCAGGTTGGGCTTACGGCATAGTGATCACCGCTTCGATTGCTATCGTGGTGGTTGGCGGACACTTCCTCAGTCGCCCACTGTTTCGTTATGTAGCAAGCTCTGGTTTACGTGAAATCTTTACTGCTACCGCTTTGATGCTGGTTATCGGTATCGCTGCGCTGATGAGCTTAGTTGGCCTGTCCCCTGCTCTCGGTACTTTCTTGGCAGGTGTGGTACTGGCGAACAGTGAGTTCCGTCATGAACTCGAATCGAACATCGAACCATTTAAAGGCTTGCTCCTTGGCTTATTCTTTATCACTGTTGGTGCGGGCATCGACTTCTCGGTACTGTTCAACGACTTTGGTTTAATCATCGGTCTGACGCTTGGCGTAATGATTCTGAAAGCAGCGATTTTATTCGCACTTGCGTTCATCTTCCGCATTAAAGGCAGTAACCGTTGGTTGTTCACATTGAGCTTGGCGCAAGCGGGTGAATTCGGTTTTGTACTATTAAGCTTCTCGGTACAAAACCACGTAATCCCATTCGAGCTTTCACAAACACTGGCATTAGTCGTTGCGATTTCCATGTTCCTAACACCGGGTCTGTTCATTCTATTTGATAAGATGATTCTTCCTCGTTTTGAAAGTGAATCGAATGAGCGTGAAAGTGACACCATTGAAGAACAAGGTACAGTCATCATCGCAGGTATTGGTCGCTTTGGTCAGATCGTAAACCGCTTGTTGGTATCTAATGGTGTTCAAACGGTAGTACTCGATCACCAAGCAAGCCAAGTCGACAACATGCGACAAATAGGTACTCGTGCCTACTTCGGGGACGCTATGCGCCCGGATATGCTGCATACCGCTGGCATTGAGCACGCTGCCGCGATTGTCGTCGCCATCGATAATCAAGAAGCGAGTGTTGAACTGGTCAAGTACGTCAAGCACACGTATCCGAAGGTGAAAGTCATTGCGCGCGCCTTTGACCGTGGACACAGTTACTTACTTCGTCAAGCAGGCGCAGATATTATTGAATCTGAAACCTATCATTCAGCTTTGGAAATGGGCGGTCATGTTATGAAATCACTGGGCATTCACCCGTTCTATGTAGAGCAACAGAAAGCAACCTATAAACGCGTGGAAGACCGAAAGTCTGACATGTTGTACGAAGCATGGGCAGACGATTCTGAAGGAGAGCGTTACGATAACAACTTCCGTCAACTGTTTATCCATCTTGAAGAAAAGATGGCTGAAGAGATGCAAAAAGATCGTCACGATAAATTGTCCCGTTCAGAACGTGGTTGGACACCGCCACCAAAAGGGTATGCGGATGATTTCAGTGAAGAGAACGTTCAAGAATTACACCCTGCAAAAGAAGACACTCAATAAACAAAAAAACCTCCCAGCTGGGCTGTCTCTTATACACAAATCCCCAAGCTACAAGCTTGGGGATTTGTGTATAAGAGACAGGATTTAGGGGGGGCTTTGTTGCGTAATTCAGTGGAACTAAATCTATAACCTACGATCTGATCAGCTACGTCGAAGGTAAGGAAACTCAAAATTTCCTTACCTTCGAAGAGATGCATCATCAAAATTCAATTTTCGGCCGTACAGCAAGCCATTTCTGCGTTAGCTCGATGAGTAATACGTTTTGACGCTTCTGCTAAAACAAAGCCACCATTGAAATTAAAGGCGGCTTTATATTTAGCAGGTTTACTCAGAGACCATATCTAATCAATTTTACAAATCAGATGATTAGGTAGATACGAGGTACTTAATACGTCATACGTATCCGTGACGAATATATCCGCTCCAGTGACTATATAAGCCACTTTATCGATGTACGTTTCTGTATAAGGCTCAATACGCCCGTAAACATTCGCTACCAAACCATAACTCCAAGTCCCTCTTCGGTAAGCCCAATTAGCTACGCCTTCTGGTCGATATTCAGAATTAAATATCTCCCTGTAGGCTTCTATCGTGATAGAGCTGTAACCAATGTCTTCACAGCTTTTATCTGTGCCACCGACACTCCCCTCTAAGATCTGAATAATACGAGTGAACAATATGACTCGTTTTGACGAACAAACACCTTGGCTGGTGCATGCCGTCATAATCACATCACCAGCGACTTCATCTTCTGGTGGGAAGGTGGTAATAGACTGTGCTTCAATATCAAATGACGCTAACCCAGGAGTAGTGATATCTATCGTCCATTCTAATTCCTCCGGATACTCGATGATTTCACCATCTGAGTATTCTGCAATCACTTGATAGAATTCCGTCAACGAACCGAGATAGTTATATACTGGGATGCTTGCAGCCCCTTCTATTTGCAACGCACTCACATCTTTATCTGTCACTTCTAAGTTTGCATTTGCGCTATATAACGTACCATTGACCATGGCTGTCGCTGTCACCTGAGTCGTACCGATAGTCAAGCCTTTCGCTATACCGTTACTTTCGGACAAACCACTCTTAATTTCAGCGACCTGAGGAGCGCTACTCACCCAACTCAATCCAGTGTTGTTGGTCACATCTATCTCAGAATCATCAGATAATACTGCGGTAGCGACAAACTGCTGAGTTTGTCCTCGAGGAATAGAGGTATCGAGCGGCGATACCTGCAAGGTACTTATTATTGCATTGGCCACGTCTAACTCGACACTTGCTGAAAATACCTGCTCATTCGCGATACCCGTTGCGGTAATGGTCGCCACTCCTGTTGCTATCCCCGTCGCTAGCCCCGTGTTTGGATTGATAGTCACAACGCTTGAGTTATCACTGCTCCAGTTTAATGCTGCATTTTCGGTCACATCCAACGTTGAGTCATCAGAAAGCGTTGCTATCGCGGTAAATTGTTGTGTTAACCCTGCAGGCACTGAAGCATCCAATGGGGAGATTTCTAGGTTAGTAACCACAGCCTCGGTAACTTCCAACTGTGCGTAAGCAATAAAAGCTTGGCCATTGTCTTCTCCGGAAGCAGAAATGGTGGTAAATCCTGTTGCTAACCCTTCCGCCACACCATTGCCTGATGGCAAGTTGCTAGTAATGATTGCGACATCAGAATTTTCGCTGCTCCAACTTAATGCTGAGCTATTGGTAACCTCCAATGTCGAACCATCCGACATCGTCGCCACCGCTTTATAGGATTGACTCAATCCCACCGGAATCGCGACACCATCGAGAGTGCCTTCTGGCAAGTTGGTGTTCAATGGTATAACTTGCAAGGCGGTAACGGTGGCGTCTGTTACCGTTAGTGTTGTCGAAGCGTCAAAGCGTTGCCCGTTAGCGATACCAGAGGCTGTAATGGTTACCACACCTTGATTGAATGCTTCCAACAAACCTTTCACACCAGTATCGTTGCTAATAGAGGCAATACTTGAATCACTGCTTTGCCAACTAATGGCAGTGTCTTGAGTCACATCCAAAACTTGCTTGTCAGACAGCACTACTTTCGCAATGTATTGCTGCTCTAAGCCGACTGGAAGTGCGCTGTTTGACGGCTCAACTAATAGTTGAGTGACCACTGCGTCGGTCACCATCAAATTGGCCGATGCATTAAAAACTTGACCATTTGCACTGCCGGAAACCGTCACCGTGACACTTCCCTCATCCAAAGCCGTGACTAAACCACGAGTCCCAGCATTATTACTCACAATCGCAATATTTGAATCACTCGTGCTCCAGCTGATTGCGGAATCCTGAGTCACATCTAGCACTTGATTATTAGACAGGATCACCTGAGCGAGATATTGTTGCTCAAGCCCCACCGGGAGTGTATTAATCACAGGTTCAACTATCAATTCGGTGACTACCGCATCTGTGACACTTAATATCGCTGAGGCCTCAAAATCTTGACCATTAGCCACCCCCGAAGCGGTGACTATCACCTCTCCCACCTGCAAGGCTTTCACCAAGCCTTTTTCAGCCATATTGCTGTTTACCGATACAACGTTCGTGTCGCTCACTCGCCAGTTGATCGCGGAATCTTGAGTCACGTCAAGTACACGGTTATCAGACAACTTAACCTTCGCACTATATTGCTGCTCCAAACCAACAGGTAACGACTGGGTAGCTGGCTCAACGTTGAGCTCCGTGACAACCGCATTAGAAACGTTAAAAATTGCAGAGGCTTGGAAAACCTGGCCATTAGCAGAGCCTGATGCTGTGATTACAACCTCACCTACTGCTCGCGCTGTCACTTGACCTTTTGTACCAGCACTATTGCTGACCGTCGCAATGTTTGTATCGCTACTCTGCCAGCTAATTGCACTATCTTGGGTAACGTCTAATACTTGATTGTTAGATAAAATCACCTCTGCACGGTATTGTTGTTCAAACCCTACCGGGAGTGTATTAATCACAGGTTCAACGATCAATTCGGTGACTACCGCATCTGTGACACTTAATATCGCTGAGGCCTCAAAATCTTGACCATTAGCCACCCCCGAAGCGGTGACTATCACCTCTCCCACCTGCAAGGCTTTCACCAAGCCTTTTTCAGCCATATTGCTGTTTAACGATGCAACGTTCGTGTCGCTCACTCGCCAGTTGATCGCGGAATCTTGAGTCACGTCAAGTACACGGTTATCAGACAACTTAACCTTCGCACTATATTGCTGCTCCAAACCAACAGGTAACGACTGGGTAGCTGGCTCAACGTTGAGCTCCGTGACAACCGCATTAGAAACGTTAAAAATTGCAGAGGCTTGGAAAACCTGGCCATTAGCAGAGCCTGATGCTGTGATTACAACCTCACCTACTGCTCGCGCTGTCACTTGACCTTTTGTACCAGCACTATTGCTGACCGTCGCAATGTTTGTATCGCTACTCTGCCAGCTAATTGCACTATCTTGGGTAACGTCTAATACTTGATTGTTAGATAAAATCACCTCTGCACGGTATTGTTGTTCAAACCCTACCGGGAGTGTATTAATCACAGGTTCAACGATCAATTCGGTGACTACCGCATCTGTGACACTTAATATCGCTGAGGCTTCAAACGTTCTTCCGTTTGCAGACCCAGAAGCAATTATTGTAACCACACCCTCTTGCCCAGCGGTCACCAAGCCTTTGGTATTATCGCTATTACTGATCGTTGCTATATTGGCATCACTGGTATTCCATGTAATCGCTTCATCTTGTGTCACCTCAATCACTTGGCCACTATCTAACGTTGCGTAAGCTTGCATCTGTTGAGAAAAACCTATAGGGACAGACGATTGCCTAGGTTCAACATTCAACTCAATGATCGGATCAACAGGTGACGTCGGGGTATCCAAAAGTCCACTATCACCATTATTACAACCGACCAGTAATAAGGTACATAGTGAAAGGATGGATAGGATTAATGTATTCATCATATTTTTCACTGGTATATACTCTAAATTTTAGTTATTTGATTGATCTTGAGGAGCAACGCTAATTTCAACTCTACGGTTTTGCGCTCTGCCATATTCCGTATCATTCGCCGCTTTAAAGTTTTTTTCTCCTAGGCCTATAACTTCAATTCTAGAATGACTCACTCCCATCATTTTAAAGTATTCAGCGACCGCTTGAGCTCGTAATTCAGATAAACGTTGGTTATATACTCTTGTACCAAGGGAGTCAGTAAAGCCTGTGATTTTAATTTTGCTATTTGGAAGGAAGGTGAGCTGTGAAGCATATTTTTTGAGCGCACTATTGTATTTGAGCTCTGTAGAATCAAAATCAAATAACTGCTCTATTTGGAATACTTGATCCTGAGGTTCAGAAAGAGCATCTTGCGGTTCGTTTTCTTTAAACTCTCCTGTTTCAACCGCGCTTTGCGTTGCCACTACAACAGGTATCGCAGGGGAAAAATGATAAGTCAAACCCAATGTTAATGAATGTAAGTCCGCCTGAGCCGTGCTTGTATTACCCACACCATCAATGAATGAATACTCACCACGTAATGCCCAGTTCTGAGAAAATTGATAGTTCATTCCTAAAGCAGCTAATACATCCAACCCATGTGTGCTGGCGAAATCGGTACTATCGACCTCTTTATCGATGTCAAAGTATGCGCCTCCAAGTTTGGAATACAAACTAACCTGGTTGGATACGGGCAAAGTAAAAACCATCGCTATATCTCCCCCCCAAATGTCAACCGAGCTGTTGCTATCCAAATAGTTAGCTTCTAACTGACTGAAAGAATGTAGACCTGCTTCAAGTGCAAAATAGGCATTGAATTGATAACCTGCGTAAACACCATAACTTAGTACATCATTTGTACAATCACTCTCAGCCAAACCACAAGCATCTTGGAAATAGCTCCAGCCTAAGCTAGTACCAACATAGATGGAGTTAGCAGTTTGAGAGTAAGCTTCATGCTCTTCACTTATGTATAAGTCGTTGATATCATTAGCCAGTGAGGTGGGTATATTGATACTCAAAAGAGAACAGAAAGTGATGAATCTCATTGATTCCCCCAAATAATGTTTACCTTAAGTTTTTAGTATAGTTATTTTTTTATATAGCAACGTTTACAAGGGGATATTTGTCGTAGCCAAGCGTAGTACGTTTGCTGAGCTTCATCACTAGTTCGACTATTCCAAATGTAAAAGAAAGACTCTTTAAGTTCGTAAGCCTCTCCCATTTTAGGATAGTTGAGCACCCAACCTGAATAACGTAGGTATTCAGCATCTGTAAGCTCATGCCTTCGCTTTAACAGTACAAATCTATCCTTTAGCAGTCCACCGTGTTGTTATGGTGTCAGTTGGCTACGTATTGCTTTTCTTGCTCGCTCTAACGACTCGTTAGCCATTTTGATGGTTAGGATTGAAATTCCTAACCATGAACTGTATTGAGATAGACCTTTCGGAGTTTCGGCATGGAAATAATGCAATTTCAAAAGATGAATTGAGAGATTATATTAATTTAGGAATAGGCCGTTGGTTTTCCGTGTCGGGGCTTGGGGCTTATGGTCGTAAATTTATGCAACACGAACAAGACGCAGCAAGGCGTGAAGCGGGACCGTGAACAAGCGCAACGGCTTGCGTTGGAGGAAGCTCAGAGACGCGAGCGTGAATATGAAGACCTTTACGCCAAGGCAAAGAAACTTTCCGATGAGAAAGTGAGAGAGTATAACGACCTTTGCTCTCAGGTAGAAAAACTTCGGCAGCAAAAAAAATACCTGAGAGATCAATAGTTCTTTTGCTACGCCTCCACATCCTGTAAATGGTTCTATATTGTAATCGATCTCTGAAGTGTAAAACCTAGGCTGGTTCAAGGTAAGCGCATCATAAACTGATATGCAAAAGTAACCATTTATAAACTGTGGCGGAGTAAAGCATATATCCTCCGCCAAATGTAGCGACTCATTACTACAAATATTTCTCAAAGATTGGGCTATGTATATACCGAATCAACTTGAAGATGCAGGCTTGAGAACCTGAAAATTATCATTAATTCGAGATGTCAAAGAGCCTGCGATCTCTGGAAGAGTCACAGCAAAAAATTGGTCTATTGCCGCCTTGAAGTCCCGTTTTCTTTTGAAATAAACGTTGTTCCTCGACTTCTCATTCATTACTTTCCATAGCCGCTCTATTGGGTTGAGGTTTGGGCTGTAAGGTGGAAGATAATGCAGTTCAATATTCAAGACAAACGCCGCATCTCTGACTAAGTCACTGCGGTGATATCCCGCTCCATCTAAGATGATATGAAGCTTATGAACTAACGGATAACTCTCTCTTAACTTACAAAAAAAGCGAACAATCGTTTCACGGTTAATGCTCTCATAATCATGAACAATAGTAGCCCCAATATCTGACAAGTTCAGTGCGCCAATAATGTTCAATCGGCTACGATTGCCCGTTGTTTCAATCACTTTATCCTGACCAGTACGTATCCAACCATGAGATATTTTTGTTGATAAGGTTGGGTGAACAGCGTCGATAAAAACTATCGATTCATCCTTGCCACAGCTTGCCTTTAACGCTTCATAAGCCTCTATAAATGCTTGCTGTTTTGCTTCATCAAACTTGTGTTGAACGCCTTTTGGTTGCTTGTAGCTAAAACCATTGTGGTGAAGCCATTTGTTCATACCAGAGACAGTGTAATCAAGTCCAAATATCTCTTTAATGTAGGCGACAATTTGATGAGTGTGAGAATAGGTTTTCTCAGTCAAATGCTCGATTAGCTGCATGGTTTGAATAGCAGAAAGCTTGCTTTGGCTTGCGCCATTTTCAGGCTTAAGTTTTTCAGAAAGCACGTAGTCACTGAGGTGGCGTGCAACGGTCGATTCATGAATACGAAGAGCTTGTTAAATCATAGTCTGACTCCAGCCTTCAGAAGCCAGCAAAACAGCTTTAATACGGTCGCAAACTCGACTATCACGTTCAATGTCGTGCATTTGTTCGAGTTGTAGTTTCTTTTGAGGAGTCAGTGTAATTTTCATGGTTCGTAGCATGATCCTGATTTTACTGAAAATCAAGCATCTTCAATGATCACGGGTATATGCCTTTGTTGCTACGCGTTTATTGGCGTTACGCTTCATTAAAGAAGTTGATGAGCTAACGAAAGAAAGTTGTGAAAAGGTTTTAGGCACGAAAGCTTGGAAGCTACTGTGGTTGAAACTAGAAAGTAAGACGTTACCTAAAGAAGTGCCGGATATAGGCTGGGCGTATAAAAATCTCGCAACATTAGGCGGTTGGAAAGATACCAAGAGGACGGGCAGAGCTTCAATAAAGGTGCTTTGGGAAGGATGGTTTAAACTGCAAACCATCCTTGAAGGCTACGAACTCGCAATGTCTCTTGATCACTAGACTTGTGATCAAGAGACAGCCCAGCTGGGAGGTTTTTTATTGCCGAGGATAAATCCTGCTTCACATGAGATCACTCATTAACGTTTCGTACTCTTCGTTGGCTTCATCCACAAGATGAGAGAGTTCTAACGCATCGGTTTTCGCCAAATTAAACTGCCATGGAACCGTATTCTCTTTCCCATATATCCGTGTTTCACCCCCCTGGTTTTCAAAAGAAAGATCATCAAACTCGGTGGTGTGGTGTTCATGAAGCTCGACAATTTCAACTTCCAATTTACCGACGGGGTTGACTTCAACATGGGCGTGTAAATCTGGGCTATTCGATAAACAATACTCTCGATGAACTGCAATCATGGCTGCCTCCTTGGTCTGCCAACTGACAACTCATCAAACAGTGTAGACGAGGCATTTTGAACGTGGGGTGAAATAATAATGAAGATTGATCCTGAATAAAAATTAATCAATTTTAATTCCAAACCGACTATGAGTGTTCGCCCCACTAACCGTCAGTTTTTACATAAAATGACTTCGTCAATGCGCGATTCAATCGCCTTTATTGCTAATGTCACAGCCATCGGCACATGAGCTTGGTAAGGATGTAATACATAAATTGGGTTCACCTTTGACGCTTTCGCACCGGGAACCGGTTCAAGAAGCGAGTTCGACTCCAACATAAAATCAGGCAAGATCCCAACACCTAACCCCATTTCTAAAAGGCTGGCCACATCAAAGACGGTATTCGCTCGGTGCTTCACTGGATATTGAATTTGACGTTCCAGCTCCTTGGAAGCAAACGCATGGGCCACAGGTTCAAGTTGCCAATGTTGAGCAATATAAGGCGCACTTTCAAACTCAGTATGCGATCCTCTCACGCGACACAGTACGTCACAAAACTGCCCCACTTTGCGCTGCTTAATATTTGAATCGCCAGAAGCCCCTACTCGTACCGCAAGATCGATATCCTGCTGAACAATATCCACATGCTTATCATCACTGATCAAATTTAACTGCACATCAGAGTAATCAGCAAAAGCACTCGTTAAAGCAGGCAGCACTATTGAGCGCATTAGTGCATGTGGCGCAGTGACAGTAAGCCTTCCCGTTGGCACTTGCTTTAACTCTGTGGCTTCTAACCACGCTGCTTCTGCTTGTTTTGTCATTTGCGCGCACTGCTCGTAAAAGCACTCACCCGTCGAGGTCAGAGTTTGCTTTCTGGTCGTACGTTTGAGTAAGCAAGTATCCAGCTCTTGCTCTAGTTGCTTCAAAGCAGAGCTCAACACTGACTTAGAAAGCTCTAACTTATCTGCAGCTTTGGAGATTGAACCACACTCGACAATATGAACGAACAGAGACATTAAACGCAGCTTATTCATCGCTCTTCCTTATTGTTCTTTTTTACAGAACATTCAATTCTTATTAATTTGTTTTTCTATCTCAATTCTAACCCTATGATTGCTACATAAACAAACACCAATCACAGGATATTCAGGATGACTCAATCAGTTTTAAAACGCGCTCAAGCAGGCATCTCAGCATGGCAAATCGCTTTCAATAATCAAGACGCTGCGGGCTGTGCAGCACAATACGCTGAAGATGCAGTTATGATTGCAAAACCATTTGGAACATTTGAGGGACGTGAAGCGATCCAAGCATTCTGGCAAAACATCATGGACCAAGGTTTTAACAGCGTGGACTACACCAACACTAAGTGGGAAAAAGACAGCGAAAATGGCTGCATCCTTACTTCAGATTGGACGATGAACAAGGCGTTTGGTGTCGTGCATAAAGAGTTATGGGAAATTCAAGAAGATGGTTTGTCTCGCCTAACTTACGATGAGTTTGAAGTGCTTGGCGAACGATAAGCTTTAAGTCTTTCAGAATAAAAAATCCCCAAGCCGAAACTTGGGGATTTTTGTTTTTCAGTTTACTTAATTAAATTAAGCAAAGATGAAGGTGTATAGGTAACCTGCGCCCATTGCCATCGTTAAGATAACGAATAGGAAGGCTGCAATCATTTGGTTCTTAAAGATTGATTTCAACAAAATCACTTCTGTAAGACTTGCGCCTGCGCTACCAATGATAAGTGCCATTACTGAACCCAGTGCCATACCTTTTTGTACTAGTGCCGCACTTAGTGGAATAACTGCCTCTGCACGGATGTACAATGGAATACCAATAATTGCTGCTACTGGAATCGCGTACCACTTCGCTTCACCTGCATACTCCGCGATAAGATCCGTTGGGATGAAGCCGTAAATGAATGAACCAATCGCAATACCCATCATTAGGTAAGGGAACACTTGTTTAAAGTCTTTCCAAGTTGAGTACCAAATACGTACCCAGCGGCTAGGCTCTTTTTCTTCCACGATGGTCGCTGTTGCACTACCGTCTGATGAGCAGCAAGACACTTCCACTTTAGGCTCTGCTTTTGGCGCGCTATCACCACAACAAGATGTTTTCGCTACCACAGGCGCTGGCTCACTACAGCATGATGTTTTTGCTGCAACTGGTGCAGGTTCGCCACAAGCGCTGGTACCACAGCTTGATGCAGGTTTCGCTTGTTCTTTTTTCTTGCTTGAATCACCGCAAGATGTACCACATGAAGAGGTGCCTGCTGCTTCGTACGCTTCTGGTTTTACGTAACGTTCAAAGCCTAGCTTTTCAAGTACATAACCTGCAACCACAGACACTGTCATCGCGATAGCAAAGTAGAATACCGCTACCTTCCAACCAAAGGTCACTACAAACAAACCAATGATTACAGGGTTAAGCAGTGGACTAGCAAATAGGAACACCATCATAGGTCCAAAACCTGCTCTTGCACGCAATAGACCTTTCAAGAAAGGAATGGTCGAACACGAACAGAAAGGCGTAATCGAACCTAATAGCGCAGCAATGAAGTAACCTTTACCCTTTTTTGAGCTCAGGATAGATTGAATTTTTTCTGGCGTTAGAAAATCTTGCAACACACCCACGATGTAGCTAATCGCTAGGAATAGGATGATAAGTTCGGTTGCTAGAAACGCAAACATATCAAGCGCTTCCTTAGCCATGGTCATGATTTCTGGATTCATATTGATTCTCCTACTGATGTCACATCAGTAACTGTAAATTTCCTAATGAAGCTGAACTCTTCATTTCTATTTTTCTCGAATTATAGAATTAAAAACCCACGCGTCAACCATTATATTTCGATAAATATCGAAATATAATTTAAAGTCTTAGTAATCAATAAATTAACCTAGAAATTTTTCTTGTTTGCTATTCACCCACACTTTCACTATCATCGAAATGTATTTATCGTCTGTCATTCCAAGAGGTCAGTATGGAACTCGAAGCTGTAGCAAAAGCGCTCAAAGAGCTAGGACACCCTACCCGTTTATGTATCTATAAAGAGGTGGTCAAAGCAGGCTATGAAGGAATCGCGGTTGGTGGAGTACAAGATAAACTTGGTATTCCAGCATCTACTCTTTCTCATCACATCTCGAGCCTAGCCTCAGCCGGCTTAATCAGTCAGCGTCGTGAAGGTCGTACTTTGTATTGTGTTGCTGAGTATGAATGCTTAGATACGGTTATTGGCTTCTTGCGTGACGAGTGTTGCATCAATGAAAACTGCTAACCTCGAATCGATTTGGAGCGAATACGAACACGCTATTCATGCGTTTTTGCGCTCTAAAGTCAGCAATGAAGATGATGTAGACGACTTAAAACAAGAGATCTTACTTAAGACTTATCAAAACCTTGCGGATATTCGTGATGTATCAAGCGTCAAATCTTGGCTCTTCCAAATCGCTAACAACGCCATCATCGATTTCTACCGTAAACGCGCTCGAAATCAGCGTGATAATGACCTCGTTGCTGACGATCTTTGGTTTGAAGAGCAAGAGTCAAACCTGAAACAAGAACTGTCAAAGTGCATTGCGCCCTTTGTGCAAGCATTACCAGATGAGCAATCGCAACTGCTCTCTTCTATTGAGCTTGAAGGCATGAGTCAGAAGAAGTTGGCCGAAGAGCAAGGTATCAGCTACTCAACCCTCAAATCGCGCGTACAGAGAGGACGTGTCGAATTGAAAAAGCTATTTGAAGAATGTTGCAGTTTCTCGTTCGACAAACAAGGTCGCATGACAGATTGCAACCAAAACGGTGCTTCTTGCGATAAATGTTAATCCCTTGCTGAATGCCCACCTCACAATGAATACCGATAGCTTGGCGGCTCTTCATTGAGTCGCCTATCCATGAACTCAATCACAGCTTTATCTCTTCGTCAGCTCTCTCATTTGCTATCTTGCTGAATAGTAAGCTTTACTTCTTCTGCTTTAAGGAAGAAGGAAACTTATGTTTATGATCTCACTAAGAGAACTCACCAAAGAAAACTACCTAGATTGTATTCGTCTCAATCTTCATCCAGAACAAGAAGAAAACCTTGCCTCCAACGCGATTACGATTGCTCAATCCCACTTTGAAACCGACTACCGTTTGAAAGTGATTTACGAGCAAGAGACCGTGATCGGTTTACTTGCGTTTTGCCATGAAGACGAGCCCCTTGATTACTCAATTTACTGGCTGTTCCGCTTTATGATCGACAAAGATCACCAGAACAAAGGGCATGGAAAGCAAGTACTTAACTTGCTCGTTGAAGAAGTGAAACAACTAGGCGGGAAAACCTTACTCACGATGCATAAACCCTCCAATCAGCAGGCAGGTAAGCTTTACCGTGCGTTCGGATTTCAAGAGGATGGCGTAATGGGTCAGCACTTAGTGAAATAACTCAGATTACGTAAAAAGCAGAACTTGAAAGGTGTGTAGACAAGCATCTACCAAAGGCGCCGAGTTACTCGGCGCTTTTTTATCCTCACAGAACGTAAATGAGACGATGACTCAATTTGGATTACATAAGTTTATGAATATGAGAACAAATGATAATTTTTGAAATTATTGCCTGAAGGCTAATATACGTGGAACAAAATGAAGATTTCCAACTATTCTAACGTTATTAAGCCATATAACTCGGTGCTTTATGCCCTTAGAGGAAAAGAATGAAAGCGGTCACTTACCAAAAAGATCAAGACACCTTTACCTATACCGACATCAATATTCCGGAAGTAACCGGCATGTTTGATGTGTTAGTGAAAGTTCATGCTATTGGGCTCAACCCTGTCGATGCAAAGGTCAACCTTTGGCACGAGATGGTCGATGGCATGGACGATACTTTCGTTGGTGGCCTCGATGTTTCGGGGGAAATCGTTGCCATCGGTAACAAGGTATCAGGTTGGCAGGTAGGTGATCGCGTTCTCTATCATGGCAACATGCGTCGAATGAGCGGTGGTTTCGCCGAATACGCGATTCACGACTCACGCACGTTGGTTGCTCAACCAAATGTTGAACCAGAAATCGCAGCCGCAACACCTTGTGCTGGCTGGACGGCTTATCGAGCTCTTGTCGACAAGCTAAACATCTCAACTCGTAAAAGCATCTTTATTGCTGGAGGATCGGGAGGCGTTGGCTGTTTTGCTATTCAGCTTGCACGCTTCTTTGGCGTAGAAACCATCATCACAACCAGTTCAGCGCTCAACCATGAATTTGTGCGATCGTTAGGCGCTACACATGTCATTGACTACAAACTAGAAGATGTTCGAGAACACGTCATGTCTATCACTGAAGGCTTAGGCGTAGAAGTATCTTTGGATTGCGTTGGTGGCGAAAACGACATCTTGTGTGCCTCTGTGCTGGGGTTTGAAGGCGAAATGGTTGAGCTAGTAAGAACAACCCGAGCAACCGAATACCCTGGCGCTTTCCTGCAAGGGCTTACTTTCCATCAGTTAAGCTTGGGATCTGGCCACGTTCACGGTGACAAAGGTTTTCATTCTTTGGTAAAAGCCGGGAGCGAGTTTTCTCACATGCTAGAACGCGGTGAGATCACAATACCTAAGTTGGAATTAGTGGAGCTAAAAGACGTCCCTCAAGCGTTAATATCAATTCGTCAGCAACGTACGGTTGGAAAAGTTGTCGCGACAATAAACGACTAGTGCTTAAGCGACAGAATAATGATGAAGCGCAAGCATGGAAAATAGCCTGCGCTTCTTATCCAACACTTAGTTTGTCACCAACAACATTGCTGATTTCGCCGCCACTTTAATCTCTTCACCGCTAGGCACCTCTTCTCCAGTCATCATATCAACCAGAGCCTTGTTCACTGTGAGTTGCAGTGATTGTGATCGTGCGGATTTGTTCAGTACCAAGATGCCCCTCTCGCCTCGCTGAAGTACCAACATATCGTCGTTACCCTCTAGCACCGTCATTGGTTCGCCGTGAACAAGATTGTGGAATGCCACCATCTTTGCCATACGTGCATCCTTCCACGCATTCTGCCATCTTGGTTTACCGTCCACGCCCTTGATGCCACTGGTATCCAGATCCGTGTAGATAAGCGGAACACCACCATCGCGTCCCAGAATGTAGGCATACGCTAGCCATTCGTTCTCTTCATCCATGATCAAATCCAAGAACACATCATTGTTTGGAATATCATGAGTAATCGCGAAAGTAATGGCTCGACGGTTAGATAAAGCCTGACCAAAACAGTACGGGTCGATCAAAGACTTAAAACTGCCCTTCTTCGAGAACGCCTTAAAGATGGTTGAGAACAACGGAAAATCGTATGCACCTAACCGTGTTTCTTTCAAATACGGTTCTAGAAACAGCTCATATTCTTCTTCTGTCGCGCCACCATCTGTGATGATTTCACCAAAGATATGAACGTCTTGAGTAATGTCTTCGGTCCAAACCAACTTTAGATGTTCTAGCGTCATGTGCTTTGCGGCATCAATACGGAAACCTTTCACGCCCAGATTCTTAAGCGCTTTCAGGTAAGTACGTTGCTGCTCAACAACATGCTTGCACACACGTAAAGTCGGCAACCCTGGATCGGTTGGACCGCCCGAGATTCGACCATTTTGAACTTCCCACTTGTCTTTCCAATCTTTGATGCCAAAAGCTTCAACGAAGTCATTCTCATCAAACAGCGGTTCTGACAAGTCACCGAATAGAATCAGATCTTGATACTTGCTTGCATTTTGCTGGTAATCGTCCATCACGGCTTGGCGCGGATATTGTAAATCCGATCGTAGATGGGCTTCGTTCGCCATGTGATTAAAGACGACGTCGGCGTAAACCAATACACCTACACGGTCGAGCGCTTCAACCATGTTTTTAAAATCTGTGGTATTACCGAGCGCATTGTCGATAACACGATAATCTTGAGGTTGGTAACGCTGCCACCAGCGTTCGTCTTGTGCGCTTTTCATCGGCGGAGAAACCAATACCGAGCCATAACCTAGCTCGCCGATCTCCTTTGCACGTAAGGTAACGTCAGCATACTTCCAATCAAAAGCGTGCAAGATAACATTTGCACCTGTTAATTGTGTTTTCTGTAAGCCACTCATGTCTATCTCCTAGTCGCGTTCGCTCACCCATTGTTACTCGATTTCATCGTGAGCGAATCCAATAGGCAAAATTATAAGAACTATTGGCGAGCCTCCCTCACCCCTTTCGCATTTCTGTTAGGAGGAAAAACAAGGCGTAGCTTATCCCCGGTTAAGGTTTAAACGTCCGTTTGAACGCATTCCAAAGCCTTAGGCACAACAAAAATCGCAAAGATACAACCCTAAACTCATGTTTTATAATAACTTTACAATCAAAATATTCTGTTCGAGCCTAATATCACTATTACGCCTTTTCTCAGTAAGAATGTGAACATAGACACAACAATTCGATATGTAACAAATATTTAAGAAAGCGAAACTGCTGCTCACGTCACAGTTGGTGCGGTTTATAAATTGACAGGAAAGGAGAGGAAGACTCGAAAAGATGACAAAAGGAGCACGAATAAAGAACGTTAGATACAAAAATAGCGCGATAAACGCGCTATCTTTTTAAGTGCGGTATAACACCTTAACAACGTGCCAACCGAATTTGGTTTTGACTAGGTGTGGAGTAAGAACCTCACCAGAAAAACAAACTTTGTCGAACTGTGGCACCATTTGACCGCGGCGAAACTCACCTAGGTCGCCACCACGTTTACCAGATGGGCAAGTTGAATACTTCTTTGCCAAAGCCTGAAACTTCGCGCCTTTTTTCAGTTGCTGGATAATGTCTTCAGCTTGCTCTTTATGCTTTACAAGGATGTGCAAAGCAGCTGCAGTATTTGCCATATGTCTGTCTCTCAATGTTCTGATGGCGCAAGTTTACCGAAACGCCCCATCATCGCCAATTATTTCTGTTACTCAGACACTATCTTCATCTAAAGATGACCAGCACCACCTTACAAATTGATGAAAACTTATTCGTTCTTCAGCTCGATTTCTCACTTAACTTGCTCTATTTCCTAAAAAGCTCACTTTTCTATGCTCTACGGTTGAAGCTGTCGCCTTATAAGATTAGATTAGTTCGATAAATCAGTTATATTGATAAGGTTATTTTCATGGCAAAAGTCGCAAGTAAAGCGAACCAATCTCAGGGCATGTTAGTGTTTAAACTCACCCTGCAACAGAACTTCGCAATTGGCACACTTAAAGTCCGTGAAATTGTTCCTTATATGCCAACCACCAAAATCCCCTATTCGCACCATCATGTAATTGGCACTGTGACGATTCGTGATTTGACAGTGCCAGTCATTGATATGGCGGCAGCAATTGGATTCCGTCCAATCCAAGAGGAAGAATACAAGAACTGCTATTTGATCGTGACCGATTGTCTACGTACCGTGGTGGCATTTATGGTGCGAAGTATCGAGAAAATCATTGAATGTGATTGGAAATCTATCGAAACACCGCCATCAAGTGCTGGTCATAATGTCTTTGTAACGGGTATTACTCGCTATGAAGAGAAGATCGTACAAATGTTAGATGTGGAGCTTCTGCTTTCTAAGATCTACCCGCAATACGAGAATACCAAGATTCCAATGCTTACAGACATCGAGCGCGAGCGTTTGAAAGCCTTGAATATCCTTTTGGTGGACGACTCTTCTATCGCTCGCAAGCAATTGAGCGACGCGCTAGACCGCATCAACATCCCGTATCAAATCTGTAAAAACGGCTCAGACGCACTCGACTTGATGAAGCGAGATGCAGAAGCGAACCGCCCAATTGACCTTTTAGTGAGTGACATTGAAATGCCGGGGCTGGATGGTTATGAACTTGCGTTTGAAGTTCAAAATGATTCTGCGCTGAACAACTCTTACCGCATTCTTCACACGTCTCTATCAAGCGAGATTTGTGTTGACCGAGCTCACCAAGTTGGCGCTCACGAAGCATTAGAGAAGTTCAACGCAGGTGAATTGATTGAAGCAATGCTGCGCGGTGCAAAAGAACTGGAAGCAAAAGCGATGGCTTCTTAATCATATCTAATAAGTTTGCTTGATCTGGTATACATCAATAACTTTTTCGGCAATGAACAAACTCGTGATACTCGCTACCGAACATGAAAACAGTGCAACAAAGACGAACATCTTGATGTGACTATTGAGCAATAACCCTCCGCCGAACAAATACAGTCCTATCGCGATAAGCGCTGGCATAATCAATGCACGGCGACACAACAATTCCATTGCAAGGGAGAAAAAGTAAACCTCCTCCCTTTTCGCAATCGAATACCAGTTGTAGAAAACAATAGACGCTGTAGCACCCACCGCTAACGCTATAGCAATCATGACACTCGAAAAATGCTGCCCTGCAAACAGCACGAACCCCGCTCTGATAGACAATACCGCGCAAAACAGCCAGACCAATAAAGGCCCCCCAACAACTAAACCCATCGTTTCTTTCCTCTGAATCAATTTTAATCGTTATTCAAACAAAGGCGGAAAGATGGGTAAAGGTAATCACAGCACTCGAATAAGAACTCTGCGACGGCTAGCTTAAAGTCATTAAATTCAGACTATTAGGTGATGTTTTGCCTATTTACTTGGCATTGTGTAGCTGCGAGACACGAACTCAGTTTCTTCGACTTGATAAATGTGGTTGATGTAAGACGCCAGACTGTAGAGCACATTCGCGAGCAGGTTTGAATAGCGGAACAAAATAGGTTCGGGTTGCTTCTTGCCTGAATGCTCAACGGCAACCAATGCACGCACCACCTTCTTTGCTTGGCAACGACACAAATGCAATTGGCTTGACGTTGGGTGGCCACCGGGAAGCACAAACCCTTTAAAGCCGCCATCGATACGAGCCTTGATTGCATCGTAATCGGCTTTTAGCTCATCGACTTCCGCTTCTGTAATCGCGAGTTTTCCGCGGATAGAGCCATTCACATGGTATACGTTTGGCTGCATTCGAGTCAGTATGTCACGGCTAAAGTCATCGAGTTCCATCGATAGAACCAGCCCAATTCGGCTACACAACTCATCAGCGGTGATTTCAAAGTCACATACTGGGCTGTCTTCATAGATGAATGGGTAACAAATCTCGCCAAGTTCCTTGCTTACTGGTCTCATGCTCTTTCTCTGTGCTTTTGTTCTAATAAAAAAGGGAGTCAGTATAACCTAACTCCCTTTGGGCATTCATTAGTTAGAAAACCAGCTTATGCGTTTTCGATTTTCTTGTGACCTTCTTGAAGGTGAACGAAATCAACCAGATCATCGCCTGATACTTGGTAAGCTTGACCAAAGCCTTTTACGAATAGACCTTGTTCTGCTTTTAGGTTGAACAGAACGAAGTCTTCTAGTTGGCTCAGACCATCAATGATCTCACCAAAACGGTCTTTCATTTGACCAACAACTTGTTGCCACATCTCTGTATCGCGCTCAACAACAGATGCAACCGCATCAAACGTTAGGCGCTTACGAGCGAATAACTGCTTCGATGAATCTTCGTCTTCAATCATCATCAAAGATACGTTTGGATTCTCTAGTAGGTTACGTGCGTGACGAGCAATCTGAGAAATAAGAACGAAGTAACCTTCCTGGTTTTGAACGTACGGTGCATAACTTACGTTTGGACGGCCTTCCGCATCAACGGTTGCTAATTGAATGGTACGGCGCTCCTGACGAAATTCCTTGATTTCAGGTCCTAGACGACCTTGTAAACGCTCTTGTTTAACTTGCTGATCCATTTTGATACCTAACTTTACTTGTATTGTGATTCCGAGTTTTTACCCGGTTATTCTTTGGTAAATCGGCGCCGTATTAACGATACTTCGGTGAATAGCAACGCCGCGCTAATTTACTAATTACTTGTTGAACTCTGCTTGCATTGCACGGAATGCTGTTACTTGTTCTTCGATAAGCTCACGCTTCTCGTTACGGCCTAGGTAAATCTTAAAGATGTTGCTGCCACACTCAGAGAAGAAACCAAAGTAATGGCTCTCGCGCCCCATGAAAGGTTTGCTTACTAGCGCGATGTTTTTCACGTTATCAAGTTTTAGGTGGCCATGAAGCTCACCTTCTTTACCCATAAGGTTGTAGTAACCACGAGCCACTTTACCTTTCGGAAATGGCGCTTTTACTTCAAAGATAGAACCAAAAGAATGAACGATAGTTGTTACTGGGCCAAAACCAACAAGACCTTCTAAAATGCTTTGTGCTTGCTCACCTGGTGCAACAGCAACCATTTCTGGAGGAAGTGCTGCTACCACTTCAAACTCTGATACACCTAGGCGCTCAGCCATTGCTGCTGGAAGTAGTTGAGGCTCTTGTTCTAGTAGGGTTTCGACCTGTTGCTTGATTGATTCCATTGTTTTTTCCATTTCTTTCAGATTAATTGTTAGATACTTTTGGTACGTTTTCGTTCATTTCTGACGTTAGTACCTGAATACATGCCTGAGCCAAAGACACAGCCCAGAAGCTACCTGCTAACGTCAGTACTAAACTGCGCTCTTGTAGCTCAACTAAGCCCTTGTCATGCCAAACTTTGAATAGTGGCATCAGGAAATTGAAGGTGTCTTCGCCCATAAATGCTGGCAGTTTGCTTGCTTGAACAATGCCTCGATCAAAGCCGGACTTCAGCGCTGCGAATAGCGGCTCAAGTGGACTTTGCTTCATCATCATCGCGATGGTGCTTTGCCCTTCATTCACCGCTTTCACATAAGTTTCTAGCGTGCGGTGCTGCATCATGCCGTAACTGCCGATATTACCGCCCGCGCCACAACCAACAGGCAGTACTTCTGCATAGGTCTTCGCTAAGCTGTTGTATAAGCTACGTTCACGGTTATCAATTGCCCAATGGCTAACACTAAGCTGCTTCATGTGGTGCTCCGCCATAAACTTGGCACCAAGCTCGTACATGCCCGCTTTTTCCGGTGTCGTTGCAGGTGGCGGCATTTTGCCTTTTTCAACTAAATTGAGCATTGGCGCTGTACCACCAACCACTAACTGATAAAGGTCCAAGCCATGAGCGCCTGTAGACATAAAGTCCTTAAGATCTTGCTCTAAAACTTCTTTCGTTTGATAAGGCAGGCCGTAAAGCAAATCGATGATGACAGGGATCTTGTCTTCTTTCGCCAACTCACTTACTCGCTGAAGTACATCTTCACGGTCATCTAGACGTTTAGCGCTACGACGAACTTTGGTATTAAAGCTCTGGACGCCAAATGAGAAACGGTTGAATCCACCATCTAGCGCACCTTGATATAACTCGTCTGAGAATCGGTTGATACGACCTTCAAGTGTAATTTCGCAGTCAGCTGCGAGAGGGAAATAGTCGTGAATGGCCTGACCTAGAATACGAACTTGGTCTGCAGATAAGTCAGTAGGCGTACCACCGCCGATGTAAACCGCATGGAAGATGCCACTTTGCGTCCACGGCATCGCCGCTTTCTCTTTTAGCTCTTTCATCAGAGCATCAAAGTATTCATCGACTAACTTACGGCTGGCAGCATTTTGGAAGAAGTTACAGAAAGTACAACGCACACGACAAAATGGAACGTGAATGTACAAGCAACGCTTATTGTTCTTTACCGTCGTTTCAGACGTAATCCTTGAAAGAATATCTCCTTGTTGTGGCGGCGGCACTGGCATGCTACTACCACCTGCATGGGCAGAGTGCTTTTTCACAAAAGCAAAGCGCAATGGATCCGGGCTATCACTCCCAAGGATTGATTCGTCAAATTTATAAATATCGACGCTCATATTTACTCACTTAAAGCCCACCACACAAAGGATTGAGGCTCATTTCAAAAAAACTGCAAAGATCATAATTTGCGCGTAATGATAATGCAATTGATAATTGATCTTATTTCCTTTGTAAGTGATAATCAGTCCCAACTTGATAATGATTAGCAACACCGAGATTTACCCGTGAACCTACAAAGATATGTCATTGCCGGAGGCGCCTCACTTGCGATTCACGCAGCGCTTCTTTTTGTCTCTCAAGAGACAAAAGTTTTTGCGATGCCTGCAGGAAATCCGGCAAGCACAGTAAGCCTGAATTTGGTCTCGGCTCCTAAACCTGTTAAAGCGCAACCGGAACCTAAGCCAGAACCAGTTAAAAAGCCGATCGAAAAACCCGTCGTCAAAAAAGAAGCTATAAAGAAAAAACCACCGGTAAAAAAGAAACCTGAACCAATCAAGCCACCTAAAAAGCCACAACCAACGAAACCAGTGGCTAAAAAAGATCCGGAACCAAAAGAAAAAGTAGAGAAGAAAGTCGCAAAAGAACCAGTACAAGAGCAAAAAGCCGCACCAACAAATGAATCAAAAGGTGCGACTTCAGAGCCAGTACTAGTCGATAAGCCAACTTTTGTCTCCCAACCAGTTCAGCCTCGCTACCCTCGTTCAGCTCGTAAGCGTGGCATTCAAGGTGTTGCACTATACGAAATTTGGCTTGATGCAAATGGCAATCAAGTTAAACAAGTTCTTATTGAATCTTCTGGTGCAGAAATGCTCGATGCTTCAGCGCTACGTGCGATAAAGCAATGGGAATTCTCACCACATATTTCTGGCGGGCAACAAGTTGCTCACCGCGTTCAAATCCCAGTTCGTTTTAAGTTGGATGGATAATGGAACAGCTACAACATTTACAAACCCAATTTGGTCTTATGACTTGGCCTTTAATTATTTGTTCTGCTTTAACAGTCATGATCATTGCGGAAAGACTTTTCCAAGTATTTGTTAGTCTTGGAGTAGGCAAAAGAGCAATTCGTCAAAAGCTCAAAACCCTAGATCCAACAAACAGCAAAGATATCGAAGCACTTGCAGACGATCTTTCTGGCAAGCGACCTCTCCTTTATCGTGGTGTCGCGATGTTACTTGCTCACCATTCTTTCTCTAAGTCACTTCGTGAAGACGCGGCAGGAATCTGGTTGCAAGAAAAGCGTCATCAATTACATTCCGGTCTGCGCCTTTTGACACTCATTGGTGTGATCAGTCCTCTAATCGGGCTGTTAGGTACCGTTCTTGGCCTGATCGATATGTTTAAAGGCATTGCGTCTTCTACAGGTAACATCACGCCAAACGATCTGGCTGATGGCCTAGGTTTGGCAATGCGCACGACCGCAGCAGGTTTGATCATTGCATTGCCCGCAATTTCTGGCGCACAACTGATTGGTCTTTGGGCTGATCGCGTTATCGCTAAGCTTGAGCACACACTGAACTATGTAAACCTCTGGTTAGAAGGCATTTCTTTGCAACACGTTTCTCCAGAAAACAACAAAGAAATCGCAACGGTTGCTGATCATGTTGAAGCGAGAAGCTCATGATTAAAGCACCTCAAGACAATAACAGCCATGGTTTAACACCGGACCTAACCCCGTTACTGGATATTATCTTTATTGTAATGGTGTTCTTGATGTTGACTGCGGCGGTCAAGCTCGACTCTCTGGATGTCAGTTTACCAAGTACAGATTCTCAAGCCGTTGCCGAAGTTGATAAACAATCCATTACGGTCAACATCCTCAAAGAAGAACCTTATTGGGCTATCAATGGGAAAACGTATATCGACTGGGAAAACTTTACTCTTGCCCTACTCGAAGAGAGCAAATCAACCGACAAACCTATTGTGATTGGCGCAGAAAAAACCGCTGATATTCAATCCCTCGTTAAGCTTCTTGGCTTTTTACAAGAAAACGGAATTCAGGCGACTCAGTTGTTAACTGAAGAGTCGCAATAAAAAGAACATAAGACAGAGAATAAACTCATGAACAAAACACTATTGCCAGTTCGTACCGCCTTAACCATAGCAGTGACTATGCTTGCAAGTGCGAACCTATTTGCTAGCGAAGCCCCTTCAACGGAACGAGTTGTCAGTGCAGGTAGTGCGGTAACTGAACTCCTCATCGCCCTTGATGCAAAAGAAAGCCTAGTCGCAGTTGACGTGACGAGTCAGCTTCCTAAAGAAATGGAGTTACCTAAAGTAGGTTATCACCGTCGCCTATCCGCGGAAGGCTTATTAGCTCTAAGCCCAACAAAGGTGATTGGTTCTGATGAAATGGGCCCGAATACAACGCTTGACCAATTAAAATCAGCAGGTGTCGACGTTGAGGTCGTAAACACAGAAGCAAACGTTGATGGTTTAATTCATCGTATCGACCAAATTGCTGGCATCATGCATCGTGAAACTGAAGCCACAACACTAAAGAAACAAGTTGAAGCGCAAGTTCAAGCCCTAAAAGGCAACCAACCAGAAAAAGCCGAGAAAAAGAAAGTCCTTTTCTTGCTGATTCATGAAGGTCGTGCCGCAAACGTTGCAGGTTCAGAAACGACACCAGATGCCATTATTACTCTCGCCGGCGGTGAGAACCCAGCGGCAAGTAAACTGTCTTCATACAAGCCGCTATCAACAGAAGCTATGGTTGAAATGCAACCAGACGTTATCTTAGTGAGTGGCCGTAGTTACCAGACTATGGGTGGCGCTGATGCAATTTTAAAAGCGATGCCACTGCTTGCTGCAACGCCAGCAGGTATGACTAAGAACATCGTTACGATTGATGGTCACGCATTAGTCGGTGGCTTGGGTCTAAAAAGCCTATCTGAAGCTAAACGCTTAAACGAGTTACTATATCCGTAGAGAGATTCAATGCTGTTAAGACGTATCCCTTTATCTACTATTCTACTCGCTTTATCCGGTATATTAGCCTTTATAGCTGTAGCTTCAATCACAGTAGGTCCCATGAATATCAGCTTCGCAGACAGCCTACGAAGCCTGAGCGGAGCAGGGTCTGACCTTGCTCCTCACATCCAACTAGTCATTAACGAAATACGCTTACCACGCACTATCCTATGCATGTTCATTGGTGCCATCCTTGCGATTTGTGGTGTGGTTATGCAAGGACTTTTCCGAAACCCTCTTGCTGAACCAGGCATCATTGGTGTTTCTGCAGGAGCCGCTCTTGGCGGGGCTTTCGCTATTGTAGTCTTTGCGGATTTTAGCCAAAACTACCCTCAACTAATGAACTTAGCCGCGCTGCCTTTCTTTGCTTTTCTTGGTGGTGCAATTACAACAGTATTGGTTTATTGGCTCGGAACGAACAAATTTGGTACTTCCGTGACCATTATGCTCTTGGCTGGTGTCGCAATCAGTGCCCTTTCTGGTGCCGCTATTGGTTTTATGAACTTTATCGCCGATGACCAAATGCTTCGCGACCTTACGCTTTGGTCGATGGGATCTTTAGCAGGAGCAAACTGGTCTGGTATTGGCCTAGCAGCAGTGACGCTCGTGATTCTTCTTTTTTGGTTCCAGAAAAAAGCAATGTCACTTAACGCGCTACTTTTAGGTGAATCCGAAGCAAGGCACTTGGGTGTGCCCGTGCAAAAGCTTAAGCGTCAGTTGATATTACTTTCTGCTGTCGGCGTTGGTATTACGGTAAGTATTTGTGGTGCCATCGGCTTTATCGGCCTCGTCATTCCTCATTTAGGAAGAATGTTAGCTGGGCCTGACCATAGAACCTTACTACCAATCTCAGCACTGATGGGAGCCTTGCTATTAACCGCTGCGGACATGTTCGCACGAGTTGTTGTTACTCCAGCTGAACTGCCTGTAGGTATCGTAACTGCACTTATTGGTGCGCCGTTCTTTATCTACTTATTGTTCCAACAAAAAGGGAAGATCCTGTAATGAATCCAACGGTTATGTCAGGCAGAAATATCTCCATGAGGTATGGCAGTCGAATCGTACTTGATGACATCAGTATTGATATTCGAGCAGGAGAAGTTACCGCCTTACTTGGACCAAATGGCGCTGGTAAAAGCACGTTGCTAAAACTCCTATGCGGCGAGATCCCTTCTCAACATGACATTGAGTACTTTGGCAAACAAAAAAACGATTGGGAGCCCGCTGAAAGCGCAAAACACATTGCGATGTTACCACAACACAGCACGTTAACTTTTCCGTTCTTAGCTAGAGAAGTTGTAGAGTTAGGCGCAATTCCGTTGTCGATAACTAACAAAGAAACCACACAATTAGCTTTGCAGTACATGGAGCAGACTGACGTATCTCATCTTGCAGATAGCCTCTACCCTGCTCTTTCTGGTGGTGAAAAGCAGCGCTTACATCTCGCGCGAGTATTAACTCAGCTTCATCAAGCTGGCGACAAAAAAATACTGATGCTGGATGAGCCGACTTCAGCACTCGATCTTGCCCACCAACACAACACGCTCAAGATCGCACGTGAAGCAGCCAAAGCAAACAATGCGGCCGTTGTGGTTGTATTACATGATTTAAATCTAGCGTCACAGTACGCTGATAGATTGGTTTTACTTCATGATGGCAAACTGGTTTGTGATGACAACCCGTGGAACGCTTTGACACCAGAACGCATTGAGCAAGTCTATGGCTATCGTTCTATCGTCACTAAGCACCCGACCTTGGATTTCCCACAAGTCCATGCAGCGGCTTAAATAGCAGCCTTAACGGACAGATTGTCCAGTTCAATATATTAAATAAGAAAAAGCCCCGCATTATGCGGGGCTTTCTTTATTCTGGTTTTATTTGCTCATCTGAATCAACGAACGACCAATTAACCACTCTAACTCTTTGTCACTACCAGCACCGAATTGGCTCTCAGCCATTTTGTACAAACGGTCAATACCGTTTGCTGCAAACTCATGTGCACTTTCTGAAGTGACGATATGGTGGAATAATAGACGCAAGATCGCTAAGAATTCAGTATCTTCTAGAGCTTTAATCCAGCTCTTCGAAAACGCTTCTAGACCTTTATCAAACTCTAGATGCTCTACGAACATTTTGAAGATACGACCGTCTAACGCGGCGGTAAAATCCGTTTTCTTAGGGAAATGGTGGCTAATACCTGTACGCGATACACCTGTCTGTTGACTTAACGTGGTGTAAGACATTTTGTCATAACCAAGTCTTAGAAGCTGATCAACAACGGCATCCATGATTTTCTGGATAGTGATTTCGGTATCTTCTTTACTACGCTTTGGCATATTTTAAGCTCTTCTCTTTGTAAATCCATCTAACTCACAATTAAATGAGGCCAGAATGAAAATCATCCTCAGCATTATGTACTGTACGCCCCTAACATCAAATTAGAGGGTCAATCATAACTAAAATGCACTGCGTAACGTGCAATTTACAGTGATATTTCTGTCAATACATGTGACTCAAAATATGGCGAAAAGTCCACTCCATCAAAACCTTGCACCAAATCATTCATCGAAACTATTCTCAGGCTAAGAATGATAATTATGTAAAAATAATTAATCCGGAAATAGTCTTATAAATTGAACCCCAGTTCAACTCACCTGACAAAAATCTCACGAATATCTAGGTTAATTGATTTTAAATATTGATACATATCACATTAATTTTATTAAGGAAGTTCTAATGAATTTAATTAACCCCTTGTTAACAACATAACATACTGTGCCTTTTTTATCCAAAATCATTCATTTTTGTAGATAGAGATCAAATACCTGATAGAATACCCACAGTATTTACAAGAGGATTCGTTATGAGTGTCGAATTAGAAGAAAGCCAAGTTTGTGAAGCTTGCGGTTGCGCTGGTGAAATGGGTTTTATCATCAAAGAAGGCGACGATGTTGCTGACGTAACGATTTTCGCAGAAACTAAAGCAGCACTAGAAGCTGAGTTGGCGAAATACATCGAAATGGCGACAACAGTGTGTGCCGGCGTTGAATACAACGTTTCTGAACTCACTGAAGAATCAAAAGAGCTCACCGCTCGCTTCAAGTTTGAAGTTAGCGCTGAAAAGCTAATCTTTGAACTGAAAACTCGCTCTCTAGCGCGTTAAAAATCAAAGTTATAAGAGTAAAAAAGCGAGCACTCTGCTCGCTTTTGTGTTTTTAGCGCTCTTGTAATAAGTGACATTACTTTTCTTGCTTAAATACCACCCACTTTAACGCGCCATTCGTTTCAAAGTCATTTTCATCAGTACAGACCAATAAAACACCGTCAACACTCAGTACCGCTCCAGTCGTGTAGGCTTTATCATCGTAGTAACAAACTCGCTGCCCTAATTTACCGTCTACCACAACCAATGCTTTGGCCTCAGGCGTACTGTAAGATTTCGCCATCACCGAGCCAGAAAGTAATACGCTGACAATACTTATGGTGATGCAAGCTATCGGTTTTTTATCCATGGCTCTCCCCTTTATCTTGATAACATACTAACAAGAAGCCATTTTCGGTTCTCGGCAGCATCTCATATTCTTTATATCTCTCGCTCTAGAAGCCCTACTCGCTTTACGTTATTCTTTTCTCGTGAATTTTTGTTGAAGTAGCGATAATGCGTGTATTCCCTCTCTTTCTTACCTTAATGGCCATAAGTACGAGCCCTGCTGCATACGAGCTCGATTACTACTCCAAATTTGGCCATACAGACAACTACGGCAATGTTGACCTGCGCAACAAACCTTATTCTCAGTTGCCCGATGGGTTCATCGTTAAAGGTAATTTGAATATCTCGCAAACCCCGATTACCAAACTTCCTAGAGGGCTTGACGTAGGGGGTAGCTTGGAGGCCACCAACAGTTCGCTTAAAACCATTAGGTCAGGGACTAAGATCAAAGGGTATGCAAATCTATTGGGAAGCAAAATCGAACGTTGGCCACGAGGAGTGAAGCTTGGGGGTTACCTAAATTTGACAGATACCCCTTTGCAAAGCTTACCGACTCGACTGCGAGTGAAGGGGGACTTGAGTGTGATTAGAACGCCGCTAACTCAATTACCTGAAGGCCTTGTCGTAGAGGGGAATTTGTATATCAGTGGTTCAAAACTCACCGAATTCCCAGAGACCATGACGGTCAATGGCAACATTTTCTTAGGTGGGAATCGTATATCAAAGTGGCCAACGAACTTGACCTTAGGTGGCGCCGTTGCACCTTAGAACAGAGTGAGAAGAACGAGCGAAAAATCAAATAACACATCGGCTAAAGATCCTACCCGTTCCTCACAATGTTAACGCTAGGCAATCATATGTCTAAAGCACGACTATTCTTGGTTATTGACTGGATTTGCATAGCTTGCGACTAAATAGCTATGTGCGCCAGCTGGCAGTTGCTCAAGCTTTTCTGCTAACTGAGACTTCACCAATTCGGTGATCGTGTCGTCTTCTCGACCCGCTGCAAGCAAGTTCATCGGGAACACTCGGTAATTGTTATGGATTTGACGATCAATTTCATTTGCAAGTTCTTCAGGTGTTTCGAACTCTTGATCAACCACATCACCAAACGCAACATGAACTTTGCCTTTGTAGCCTACGATACCTTGGATAATACTCTCGATATCTTCAAACTCACCCTTCTCGTAGCTACCGTTTTCTGCTTTCTCGTACAGCTCTTTTGCCTTAGCAATGTCACATGGGTCATTCTGATAAGAAATAGAAACTGGAACGATTTTCAGCGAGCGAGTGTATTCGCCAAAGCTGATTTTTTGCTTGCGCCCTTCGACGTGGAACATCTTAAGGATTGCAGGATCGGTAAAATCATTCCCATCCTTTGCTCGCCCCTCTTTTTGGGCAATCCAAATTGAGTTACCCGTATCAAGAGAGTGCTTAATATAGCCAGATAATTGACCCAGCGTTTTCATCATCTCTCTCGGGCCTTTTGCCGAACGTTTTACAATGAAACTCTTGTTAAGCTTCATGAGCTCTGTCGCACAAGGCTTCTTAAGCAAGTTGTCACCGATAGCAATGCGCACAGTGCGATGATCGGTCTGATGCAAACCGTAATTAACAAGCGCAGGATCCATAGCGATATCGCGGTGGTTAGACACAAATAAATAAGAAGTTTCTTTATCTAGCTTGTCCAAGCCGGAAAAGGTCACACCATCCGTCGTCGTATTCAACGTATCTTGAAGGTACTTCTTAACTTCAAGTTGAATCGCTTCTACGGAGTCCAGCTTGCTCCACTTCGCTTTTAAGTAGACGCGGATAATCGGGCTCATGAGTGTTTTGAACCAGTTCGCTTTATTTGCGAAACGGTGCTCTAAAATCGCGCTGATAAACTCATCGTCTTGGATCAGGCGGTCCAGCGCAGCTGGAATCTCTTCGTCGTTGTATGGACGAATTTCAATATAAGGATCGGTATTGGCTGTCATTATTCAATTCATTTCAAAAAAAGCTGGCACATTTTACGCATTGTTTTGCCAAGTAGCAGCATTTCAATCCATACTTTTAACATGGTCATACCAGTCGTATTACAATTTCTATTCGCAAAAAATTCTGTTATTCGGTTGGCATTCTAAGGGTTTAACGTTACCCTTAGCGCCCCAAGAACTCTGGTATTCACAATGAACTACGCAATTGAATTTCACGACGCAAATTACCCTTTTCTCAATGTTGCTGCGCGTAAGAAAGCGCTAAAACACACGCTGCTATTAGTAGTCGAGGGTTTGGCGATCATCAAATTGGGTAAACAAGAGTATGCCATCGAACCAGGTCAGTATTTTTGGATTCCTCAGGGATGTTTGAGCTCCCTCACCTTTTTACCAAATACTCGCACTACTCGTTGTGATTTTTCTGTGCGTTTGAACGATGAGTTTGCTCAACAAGCCGGCTTTGTAAAACCAACAGCACTCTTAAAAGCACTAATGGATAAACTGGTCACCACAACCACGCGCAGTGAAAAGCAACTGGATTTATTAACGGTGGCAAAATATGAAGTGTTGGAACTAAAACCAAAACTGATAGGCACCCCCCTCACTAGTTTAATCAATCAGTGGAAACCTGGTTGCGAATCACCAATTTCAATCGAGTTGTGTTTGGTGCTAACACTAAGAGAAGCTCGTAAAATGAAACTGTCTGGCAAAAAGCAAGTGGACATCGTCGAACGTTTGTTTGCAGGTAATGAAGAAGAATACGAACAGTTGTGCTTTTTAGTGTTTGGGGAAGCGCTGTAACCAACTACCAACTTAGAATCAAAAAGGGCGTACATGATGTACGCCCTTTTTGATTAAGAAGTATTATTTAGAATGGCACTTCTATCTGCATCATCCAGTCAGCATCGTAGTATTCGTGCCAACGATAATCGAAGCGCATTCTTGGTTCACCATCACTTTTGTCCCCAAAACCGATACTGAACATTAACCCATGACTCTTCAGCCATTCTTCGGTTGTCATTTTGCTTTCATCGTCTCTCAACTCTTCTGGCATCCAAAGCCCAAGACCAAAGTAGTTACTTTCTAGATTCTGAGTAAGAATCGGCGTGTCTTCCGATTTAATTGCCCACTGATCCCAATAGCTCTCTGTAGGCCCCTCAATCGACTTTTCAGCAATGTACCAGTTGATCGTGTCCATACTTAAAACACCCACGCTATCAAAAATATCTTCACAGATAGGCATGGTGTTATCAGCAAACACGACGGAACGATCAGACAAATAGTTACAAGCAGAGCTAGCCTGTGTTGCCACAAGCAGCGCGCATGCACTAAGTACCACAACTCTGACCATGAAAATCTGACCTCTTCGTTTTCAGATTACGATTGTTTGTATAAGCCTTCGCTTAGTAATAGTTCATTGACCGTTGGTGTCGTGAATGCACTGATGTCTTCACCCTCTAACAGTGCATTACGAATGTCCGTGCTTCTGATTTTGACTTTTTCAGGACACGCCATCACAGTCCAACGTTCGGTTATTTCTTCTGCTTTGTAAAATTTAGCAAATTTGAAAAAATTATCAGGACCTATGACAAAAGTTATATCGGCTTGCGTGTGGATTTCTTGAATTTTTTCTAATAACGCAAAAGTCGTCACACTTTGTCCAGGCTGGTACAAAACTTGCTCAAGGTCTGAGCGTTGAACATTAGAAAGCCCCATGTCCTTAATGAAGGCATCAACCAGTTTGCACCGAATCGGGTAATCCAACATATTTTTGCCCCAAGCATGTGCAATACTAGGCTCCAGAAGCACGAGGTCGAAGTGACTTAAGGACTCGATCACGCTTTTATGCCCTAAGCTTGGTGGGTTAAATGCGCTACCAAAAACGGCGATTTTTTTCATATCCGGTGATTACCTGGTTGAAGAGAGTTTTCTAATCCGATGAATTCGGTATGATACTACTAATCTTTAGAGTTTTTTGACACTAATGCGACGTTTATGAGCATCAATTGAACACTTTCCCGCCAATTGTGAACAATAAACGTAGGCCTAAGTATGAACACATTCCGACTAATTTAGTGTCTGATGTATTTGCAGGAAAAGGAACCCGAAATGGAACAATCCATCCGCGATGAAATGCGAGTTCTCCCATCAATCGACCCGCATTTCGAAATCGAGCGCCGTGTCGCTTTTATCAAGCGTAAATTGCAAGAAGCAGGCTGTAAGTCTCTTGTTCTTGGCATCAGCGGTGGCGTTGACTCAACGACATGTGGTCGTTTGGCTCAACTGGCTGTGGACCAACTGAACGAAGAAGCTGGCGACAATAGCTACCAGTTTATCGCCGTTCGTTTACCTTACGGTGAGCAAAAGGATGAAGACGAAGCACAACTTGCTCTTGCCTTTATCCAACCAACTCATTCTGTATCTGTAAACATAAAAGCGGGCGTAGATGGTCTTCACTCTGCATCTCATGTTGCATTGGAAGGTACTTGCCTTCTGCCAACTGACGCTGCAAAAGTCGACTTTGTAAAAGGTAACGTAAAAGCGCGTGCCCGCATGGCTGCTCAATATGAAATCGCAGGCTACGTAGGCGGCCTAGTTTTAGGCACTGACCACTCGGCTGAGAACATTACCGGTTTTTACACTAAGTTTGGTGATGGCGCTTGTGATATGGCACCACTATTCGGCTTGAGCAAACGTCAAGTACGCGAAGTCGCGGCAACGCTGAGTGCACCGGAACAACTAGTAAAGAAAGTACCGACTGCAGATTTAGAAGAACTTGATCCTCAAAAAGCAGATGAAGACGCACTGAATCTCTCTTACGAACAGATTGACGACTTCTTAGAAGGCAAACCTGTTTCGGAACAAGTGAGTGACCGTCTGGTGTCAATTTACAAGGCCACTCAGCACAAACGTCAGCCGATCCCAACGATCTACGACTAAATTGCAATTTTATTTCTGAGCGACTCGTTTCTGAAACCGCTCTGAGATAGATAAAAAACGCCGCTACGTTAGCGGCGTTTTTTTACTGGTTGCGATCCGTCTTTATGGCAATTAGTCTGTGAGTGTCACGTCCGTCTGCGGAATAGCGCAACATGCGAGCACTTTACCCATCGCACGCTCCTCAGCGCTTATCGCAGGGACATCCGGATGATCAACCTGCCCTGATTCCATTTGAACCTTACAAGCGCCACACAAGCCTGCTCGACAGCTGTTGCTAATGCTTTTGCCTGCATTTTCAACTTGTTCAAGCAATGTCTGCTGGTTGTTTCCCATCAACTTAAAGCCGTTGAATTCAATCTCAACACTTTTCTCTGGCTTGGCTGTGGTAGCCGCAACGCCGAATGCTTCTTGATGATAGTTATCTTCCGGTAGCCCTTTCTTGAATAGGAGGTTTTTCGCCTTTTGCATAAAACCATCAGGACCACAAACAAACACCTGTCGCTGCTCAACGTCTTTGATCTGCTTGATATGAGACAGGCTAATGCGTCCTTTCAGGCCAAACCAATCCACTGCGGGCTGAGTTAAGCAAATCTTCACATCTAACCCCGGATACTGACGTTTTAGTTCATCGAGCTCATCTTTACATGGAATATCAATCTCGCTGCTGCACTGATGGTAGAACACCACATCATCGAGTTGGTTGTGATCAGCCAAGTAACGAACCATCGACAGCATTGGGGTTACGCCGCTACCAGCAGACAACAAGAGTAGAGGTTGAACTGAATGCTCTTTTAGGTGGAATTGGCCATCTGGCGTTTCAGCTTCAAGCACATCACCCACTTGTAAGTTGTCGAGAAGTGCATTAGAAACGCGACCACCAGAAACACGCTTGACCGAAATTGCGTAGCGCCCCGGGCGAGAAGGGCTCGATGACAGCGTATAACGACGCCCTACTTTCTTACCTTCTATATCCACTTCGATAGGTAAATGCTGACCTGGTAAGTACTTTGGTAACTGACCTTTACTTGGCTCAAGCCATAAGGTTACGAAGTCGCGCGCAATCTCTTCTCGTTCAACACAAGTGAGCGTCATTCGATGAGGAGAGTTATCCGGATAGAACTCTGGCTCTTTGTATTCCAGCACTTCGACTTTGTCACCAGAACGAATAATGCCTTCATTAAGAGCAACAAGGTTTTGGCCAAAGAACACACCGCCACGCTCATTCGCACGGAACTCTTGCAGTGTTTTGAGTGGCTCTTTGCTTTCTCGGAATGTACCGCGTTGAGTGTTAACGGTGGTTAGGATGCAACGCTCACAGGGTTTTACAGATTCAAATTCGACTTCACCAATGCGAATACGTTTCCATGAGTCTTCTTCAAATGGCTTGGTATCGGATACCACTAGGTTGGTTCTGAATTGATCCATTGAGTGCTGTTCAGAACTTCTGCGATTTAACTCTTCCAGTGACGCTTCACTGATAACAAGCACCGGATAACCATCCGCAAAGCTAACATTGTGACCGAGTTTTTCTCGAACTCGATTCGATTGTTCACCAGTAAACAACAGTTCGACTCGCAAACCTAATACTTTGCTGAACCAATCGTCCGCTTCATCCGTGGTGGTATATGCCGTAAAACTGTCTTTCCAAACCGTTGCAGGTGCTTCCTGCATTTTGAAATCTTGATAGCGAATCTTTAGTGGCTCTTCACCAAGACTGGTAAACACCACGCCATCGGGCAACAACGCTGACTTAATGGTCACCATTTGCGGGAATTTTCGAGCGGTCACCATTGAGCCATCTGACGTCGCAATCATAAATCGACGATCAAAACTCAATCCTTGTTTTTCTACCCAAGCGGAAGATAAGGCAACACCTCCGACGGATTTGACTGGAAAAACATTAATTTGGGACAAAACTGATTGCGACATAGCCTTCTTCCTACAGGTACTTTCTCATTATTGGACTATCATATCTTCATAAGCTCTGTGACCCAAGTGCCTATAAAACTTCAACTTATATGCGGTATATTCACTGGACAGTCACTTTTGCTCCCTAGGATGTACGTCAGTGCATCGCATTTTATGAACAAAGTCCAATAACTTTGCACAGTATTGACGAAACTAGGATTGCCAAGATGTGACATTGAGCACATAATTCGCCAACTTTTTGACACCTATAAATAACCTATCCGGAGCATAGACCATGGATACTAACAAACTGATTCTAATTCTACTTTGTATCTTCCTTCCACCAGTGGCGGTTTACATGGAAAAAGGTCTAGAAAAAGACTTCTTCATCAACCTGATCCTTACTTTCTTCTTCTTCCTACCAGGTACGATTCATGCTCTTTGGTTGACGATGAAGTAACCAATTGAGCTCCTATCGTAAAGAAATGTGAAAAATGGGATGAAATGGAACTGCAATTCCACTATCATCCTGTCGCCTAAGCGCAAGCGTTTGCTCTTGAGGTAAATGCAGCGTTTAGGCTCCAATCACAACTTTTTTAATGGTGGGAGCAATTAATGACAACACTGACTATTACACGTCCTGACGACTGGCACGTTCACTTACGCGATGGTGAAGTTCTAAAAGATACCGTTCGCGATATTAGCCGTTATAACGGTCGTGCACTGATCATGCCAAACACCGTCCCACCTGTTACCAATACTGACATGGCGCTAGCCTACCGTGATCGTATTCTTGCTGAGCAACACGGCGAGCAGTTCGAACCACTTATGGCGCTTTACCTGACAGACAACACAACGCCTGACGAAATCCGCAAAGCAAAGGCCAGCGGTCACATCGTTGCTGCTAAGCTATATCCAGCAGGCGCAACGACGAACTCAGACTCAGGTGTAACAGACGCAAAAAATATCTACCATGTATTCGAAGCGATGGAAGAAGTTGGCATGCTTCTTTTGGTTCACGGAGAAGTAACACACAATCACGTTGATATCTTCGACCGTGAGAAGGAATTCCTTGATACGGTTCTTGCTCCTATCGTCAACGACTTCCCTAACCTAAAAATCGTTCTTGAGCACATCACGACTGCGGATGCGGCTAATTTCGTAAACAACGCTTCTGACAACGTTGCAGCAACTATCACCGCTCACCACCTGCTGTTCAACCGTAACCACATGCTAGTCGGCGGCATTAAGCCACACTTCTACTGCCTGCCAATTCTTAAACGTAATACCCACCAACAAGCGCTTATAGAAGCAGCAACAAGCGGCAGCAAGAAATTCTTCCTAGGTACGGATTCAGCACCACACGCAAAAGGCGCAAAAGAGTCGGCTTGTGGTTGCGCAGGGTCTTACACTGCACACGCAGCACTAGAACTTTACGCAGAAGTCTTTGAGAATGAAGGCAAGCTAGAAAACCTAGAAGCATTCGCAAGCTTGAATGGCCCTGATTTTTACGGCATCGCTCGTAACACAGATACAGTCACGCTAGAAAAAGCAGCGTGGGATGTACCAGAAACGATGCCATTTGGCAGCGACATCGTTGTGCCAATCCGTGCAAATGAAAAAATTGAGTGGGAAGTGAAGTAATCACCCTAAAGACATGAAAAAGGGTCATGCCGTCATATTCGATATGGAAAGGCATGACCCTTTTCTTTTGGCTTCAGTACAGCCTCAAAATACTAAACTCGCGCTTATTTACCGCGAATTTTTTCAACAACCGTCCAAACAGCAACCACAATCAAACCAGCAATGACACCAATCACACCGTTAAGCAGTGTCGGTACGATCGCCGTTGCAATCGTGTGACCACGGAAGTCCATAATGATAGGTTCAATCAGATGATGAATCGCAGGTACATTATGAACAACAATTCCGCCGCCAACCAAGAACATTGCTGCAGTACCAACAATCGCAAGCATCTTCATCAATTTCGGTGCGAACGCTACTAACGTGCCACCGAGTTTGGCTTTCAGACCTTCGCCATTGGATTTACGCTCTAGATAGAAGCCCAAATCATCGAGCTTAACAATACCAGCCACTAAACCGTAGACACCAATGGTCATCAATACGGCAATTAAGCTTACGACAAGAATCTGAGTCACGATGCTAGAGCCCGTTACTGTACCCAGTGCAATTACGATGATTTCCGCAGACAAGATAAAGTCCGTACGAATCGCGCCTGCCACTTTTCTCTTTTCATACTCTTCCACGGATTCCCCCGTATCAGAGGACTCTTCCGCGTGATCTTCATGCTCATGAGCGTGAGGGAACAGTTTCTCTAAGATCTTCTCAGCGCCCTCAAAACAGAGAAACAAACCACCAATCAAGAGTAACGGCATGATCAACCAAGGAATAAACGCACTAATGAGCAACGCCGCAGGCACCAGTATTAGCTTGTTTTTAAATGAACCTTTCGCGACCGCCCATACCACTGGAATTTCTCGTTCGGCAGCAACACCCGATACTTGCTGCGCGTTTAGCGCTAAATCGTCGCCCAATACACCAGCGGTCTTTTTCGCCGCTACCTTTGACATCAATGCGACATCATCCAATACAGCTGCAATGTCATCCAACAGTGTTAGTAAGCTTGCTCCAGCCATTTATTTGTCTCTTTTATAGAATTGAACAGGTAACAAAATGTAACACCATTAAATCACTCAGCAAAGTTATGATTTTGCAAAGAATAAGGTCACAAATTGTGTTTTGTGTTGATGTGGATTTGAGACAGGACTAGTCTTGTCTTACCTTTCAAGCACACAAAAGAAAAGTATAGATGAAAAGCGGATACACTTACCCAATCGGTACCCTAGGTCAGCCATGGGGCGAAGCAGAGCGTAAAGCTTGGAGTGAACAACGTGATGTAAAACGTAGCTACCAAGAAGAAGTCGTGACAAAGATTGACGGACTGCGCGAGCGTTTTGATGTTGAGCAATACGGCGCACTTTCTTACGATGAAGCACGCTTCCCTCTGTTTTGTATCAAGACTCGCAACTGGGATGCAGCAAAGCCTGTTGTTCTAGTGACTGGCGGTGTACACGGCTACGAGACAAGTGGCGTACATGGTGCGCTGAAGTTTGCGGATACACAGGCAGAACGTTATGCAGAGCACTTCAATATTGTTGTTGCGCCATGCGTCAGCCCATGGGGTTACGAAGTGATTAACCGCTGGAACCTAAATGCAATCGATCCAAACCGCTCTTTCTACGCAGACAGCCCTGCGGAAGAGTCGGCTAATCTGATCAAGCTCGTTGCCACTCTTGGTGATGTTCTGATGCACATCGACCTGCACGAAACCACCGATTCTGATGAAACTGAATTCCGCCCTGCACTTGCGGCGCGTGACGGTCTTGAATACATCGAAGGCATGATCCCAGACGGTTTCTACACAGTCGGTGATACAGAAAACCCGCAACCTGAGTTCCAAAAAGCAGTCATCGAGTCAGTAGCGAAAGTAACGCACATTGCACCTGCTGACGATAAAGGTGAAATCATTGGCTCGCCAGTGGTGCAATTTGGTGTGATTAATTACCCAATGGTGAAACTGGGTTTGTGTGGCGGTGTAACCAACTGCACTTACGGCACCACTACGGAAGTTTACCCAGACAGCCCGAAAGTGACTGATGAAGAGTGTAACGATGCTCAAGTTGCAGCAGTTGTAGGCGGTTTAGACTACGTTCTCGCTCAGCTATAACAAGCGGTTCTTATATTGCTCCGGTGTGATGCCGGAGTATTTCTTGAACATTGCAATAAAAGGACTGGCTTGGTTATAGCCCAACGTCAACGCCACCTCTTTCACCGTCTGACCTTTACGCAACAACTCCATTGAATACAAATAACGCACGCGTAATCGCCACTCGGTAAAGCTCATGCCAAGTTCGCTTTGGCAATGGCGCGCTAACGTTCGCTCTGTCGTGTGCACCTTTTCAGCCCACTCACCTAGGCTAATTTCATCCGTTGGTGCTTCTTCGACCGCTTTCAAAATCGGCTCTAAGTATTTGTTGTCTGTGGTTGGCAAAAAGTGATGCTCGACCTCTTGTTTCGCTAACTGATCAAGTAAGACCTGAACTAAGCGTTTATCCTCGACACTGTCAGCAACGTTGATATCTCGCTGGCGGAAATCTTCAATAATGGAGGATACTATTGGCGTTACTTTGATTAAGCTGGTTTTAAGCGGAAAATGTTGAGTCAGTTCAGGCGCAATATTAAGCGAACAATACTCAAGAGGTTTACGGTTATAACTGGTATGACGGATCCCAGCAGGAACCCAAATAGCCAAATGTGGCGGAGCAAGAAAGCGCGTGTCTTCCGCATCCATCTCAAGAATCCCACCACTGATCAATTGAACTTGTCCCCAAGGGTGGCTGTGTATTCGAGTTTCCGTATTCGACAAGAACGCTTCGAAATTCATAAATACGTCTGATGGAGCCCGGTCAATTGATAATGATGGATGAAGATTCCTCGTACTCTTTTTCAAAATTGTCTTCCTATCGCTTACTATGTCTTTACAGAGATACTTTTCATTATAAAGACCTGTCAGACTAGCGCCATCAATTATTGTGCGATGGGGTTCTCATGGTTTATTTGCTTCCGTTTTTTACTGTCATGATTTGGGGTGGGAATTCCATCGTAAATAAAATGGCAGCAAGTGCAATCGAACCAAGTGCAATGAGCTTCTATCGTTGGTTCGTTGCTATGGCGCTTCTCACCCCTTTCTGCCTACCCGCCGTCATCCGCCAACGACATATCATTCGTCCTTACATGGCGAAGCTAGCTTGCCTTGCTCTGCTCGGAATGGTGTTAAACCAATCGTTAGGCTACTACGCAGGCTTGACTACCACGGCTTCCAATATGGCGCTAATCACATCTTTGGTGCCACTTATAAGCGTATTTTTGAGCGTACCTTTACTTGGTAAATCTATCTCGATGTTGAGCGTGGCAGGCGGTGTCATTTCTCTAGCTGGCTTAGCGTTTATGCTCGGACATGGTGATATTACCTATTTTCTACATCAAGACATGACCCAAGGTGACAGCTTAATGCTTCTTGCTGCACTTTGTTACGCGATTTACTGCGTGTTACTTAAGCGTTGGAAAATGCCATTCAACAGTATGACTCTGGTTTACATGCAGGGCTTTTTCACGCTGATAATGCTTACCCCACTTTGGCTTAGCAGCGACCAGTTACTTCCAAGCCAAAGCGCACTACCTCTCATTGCTTACGCGGGTATTGCGGCGTCTATCTTTGCCCCATTGATGTGGGTGAAAGCAATTGATTTGATTGGCGCGGATTCTAGTGCCATGTTCATGAACCTGATGCCTGTGGTCTCGGTAGCTTTGGCTTCGACTATGCTCGGCGAAGAAGTCCATGTGTACCACATTATTGGCGGCATGCTGGTTATCTCTGGCGTTATCTTGTCGCAGGTTAAGATTCGAAAGAAGGTGCAATCGCCAAGCCCAGATTTACCGCCTGCGACATCGTAATTCAATCCCTCAAGCCACGGTATCTTCCGTGGCTTTTTTGTGCTCCGCACCTTTTACTGCTCAAGCTGACAGAAAAGTTAATATTTTGTTGCGTCTCCTATTCCAGAATGAATTCCTTGCTGATACATTGAGTCTAATAACAACGACAACAATAAAGGAATGACAGATGAGCAGTGGTCAAAGAGATATTACCCTTCGTTTTCTTGCTGAACCTGGAGACGTAAACTTCGGTGGCAAAGTACACGGTGGTGCCGTGATGAAATGGATCGATTTGGCAGCCTACGCATGCAGCGCCGCTTGGAGTGGTAAGTACTGTATTACTGCATACGCAGGCGGAATTCGCTTCGTCGCGCCGATTCATGTCGGTAACTTAGTCGAAGTCAGTGCCAAAGTTATCTACACAGGACGCAGTTCAATGCACATTGCTATCGATGTACAAGCCTGCGATCCCAAAGAGTTAAAAAACCGCCTTACGACACATTGTATCGTTATCATGGTTGCTGTTGATGAAGACGGTAAACCGACCGATGTACCAAAGTGGATTCCTGAGTCGGATGAAGACAAAGCACTAGAACAATCGGCTATTCGCTTGATGAACATGCGTAAGCAAATTGGTGAAGAGATGGAAGCGCACGTTAAGTATCTCAAATAACTCACGTCGCTCAACAAAAGTAAGCGTTTGCCCCCTTGCTGTGTGAAGCAATATCATGGTTGCGTCATTCGCTTCACACAAGCGTCAAATTGTCATAAATCTTTCACTTTGATTTGCTTAAATCCAAGCACAATTTTGCTATTGGATAGAGTTTGGATCTTGAGATTGAAAGAGACCACATTAAGCGAAGACACACTCACTAATTTGAAAGCCGTTGAATACCAATGGGTAAGAACGATGTATGTCGAAGGATATAACGAAACAGAGATTAATCATTACATTCAAGCTTGCTTTGGTGGTGACTCTACTTTTGCTGATTTATTTCGTCGCGTTGCGCTGCAACAAGAGAGCTTATATACCTTGCTCCAATACGTAGGTTGTGCTCCTTCAAGCCGAGAGTTTTAATCTCTCCCAACTCCCTGATTGCCCTTTCGAAAATACCCACAGATTATTTATGTGAAGTGATACGCATGGCATTCCAGCTCAACTGTGTAATCCATTGCAAAGCCGCTAATCTCTACCTGCATTAAGAAAATAAACCTCGTGAACGACGGGCATAAAAAAACCTGAGTCAAGACTCAGGTTATGGTTACAAGAAACTGTTAGTGATTAAAGCGTAAGGAACTAAGCTAACAGCCAGCTATGCGTAACGCCAATTAAAGCGAGATATTACTGATCGGCGGCCAAACCAAAAGTGTAATATCGATTGCTAAATATAAGGGCGACCTAATGGTCGCCCTTTTCTAGTTATTCTTTTGTATCTTAGTGACCAACCAAGATTAACCTTTCACACCACCAGCCGTTAGACCACCAACAAGCCAGCGTTGCGCCAGTAAGAATACCGCTGTGATTGGTACAGCTGAAAGCACTGCTGCTGCTGCAAAGTCGCCCCATAAGTAGTTCTGAGGGTACAAGTACTGCTGCATACCAACCGCAAGAGTGTACGAGTTTACATCAGATAGCAGTAGTGATGCTACCGGAACTTCGCCTATCACCATGATAAATGACAAGATAAACACTACCGCAAGAATTGGCACTGACAGTGGAAGCAGTACCAGACGGAATGCCTGCCAAGGCGTTGCACCATCGAGCGCTGCTGCTTCTTCTAATGAAGAATCGATGCTTTCAAAGTAGCCTTTGATTGTCCATACGTGAAGAGCGATACCGCCTAAGTAAGCGAAGATCAAACCACCATGCGTGTTCAATCCTAGGAACGGGATGTACTGACCTAGTTTGTCAAACAATGCGTATAGTGCAACCAATGCCAATACCGCTGGGAACATTTGGAAGATCATCATCGCTTTCAGGATAGTGTTCTTACCTTTGAACTTCATACGAGCAAACGCGTACGCTGAAGTGGTCGACAGAGCCACAATCAAGATAGCTGAAATACCACCAACTTTTACTGAGTTCCACAGCCAAGTCATGACTGGGAATGGAGGCGGTGTAACCGACCCATCTGCGTTTGTAACTGATATGCCTAGCGCTAATTTCCAGTGGTCTAGCGTCGGGTTGTCTGGGATAAGGCTACCCGTTGCAAAGTTACCTTCACGGAATGAGATCGCGATGATCATCAGTAGAGGGAAGATAATCAGCGCTAAGAACGCCCACATTGCGATATGCGTAGCCCAAACACGATATTTTAATGACTTGCCTTGTACCATTGCCATTGTTCTGTCTCCTTAATCCTGAGCTACTTTAGTAACACGTAGGTTCAATAGTGCTAGCGCGCCAACCAATAGGAAGATAAGCGTTGCAACCGCACTTGCTAGACCGAAGTCTTGACCGCCAGCGCCTTCAAATGCAATGCGGTACGTGTAGCTTACAAGTAAGTCCGTGTAACCTGCCGGCTCCGATGTGCCAATCATGTTAGGACCACCACCCGTCAATAGCTGGATAAGTACAAAGTTGTTGAAGTTAAACGCGAAGCTAGCGATCAGCAATGGCGTTAGTGGCTTAAGCATCATCGGTAGCGTGATGCGAGTAAAGTTGGTGATGAAGTTTGCGCCATCAATAGCTGATGCTTCATAGAGGTCTTCAGGAATGGCTTTTAGTAGACCCATGCAAAGAATCATCATGTAAGGGAAACCTAACCATGTGTTAACCACTAGGATCATGGTTTTCGCCATGAATGGGTCAGAGAACCACGCAGGGCTAATACCAAACAACCCTTCTAACAACATGTTGATCTCACCAAAGCTCTGGTTGAAGAGACCTTTAAAGATCAAGATAGAGATAAACGCTGGTACCGCATACGGAAGAATAAGCAGTAATCGGTATGCAGAGCGGCCTTTCAAGGCTTCCCACTGAACGACACTTGCAAGTACTAGACCGATAACCAGTGTACAAACAACGGTCAACGCAGAGAAAACAATCGTCCAGATAAAGATGCTGATGAACGGCTCTTTGATGCCATCATCTTTCCAAACACGTTCAAAGTTGTGCGTACCGATGTTTACCACGAAACCTGGAGAAACCGTGTTACCAACAAACTGACCATTTTCGTCTACTGGTTGGTAGTAACCCACATCCATATTTGGACGTAGTGTCTCTTGGGTACGATTGTTGTATAGCGTCTCACCATCGTCTTGCAGCGTGTAAAGCGGAACAACAGCCGCAAACTTACGAAGACCGCTCATACGGATGTCATCGCCGTTTGGCAGGTGTAAATCAACACCACTCAAAGCACTGCGGTTTTTAACGATCGTTTTAATCGGTTCTTTATCGCCCGTCGTTTCTGTGATTGGCGCTAAATCTAAGTCTGTCGCAGAGAAGCCTTGCAATTCAAAGGTTGGTGTTGCTAAAAGCGCTTCACCTTTCTTCACTACAATTTGATGACCCTGCTCAGTTTTGTACAGAGTGAACGGGTAGCTATCACCACTTTGGTACGTTCTGTCCATTAAAACGGTCTGCGCACGGTCAAAAGAGAGTTGGTTTTTTGCGCTGTAGTTAGTGAATGCGAGACCTATGGTATAAGCCAAAGGGAAAAGGATGAATAAGATCATCCCCGCAATACCTGGGTAGATATAGCGATGAGCGTAGGTCTTTTTACTACCAAAAATAAATAGCGCTAAACCGGTAAGAATGAGCGTAAGGAGTGCAAACGCAATCTCACCACGAGAATACATAAGGATTGTTGCGTAGCCATTGATAATGCCGACTGTGCCTAATAGTGCCCACTTGATAAACACTTTTTTGCTGCTCGGAAGGCTGGCTTCTGGTGCTGTCATAGCATTTGTACCTTGAACTGACTGCATAGGGAACCTGCTAGCGAATATAGGATAAAAGTAGAAAAGTAAGGAGAGGTTGCCCCCTCCTTAAAAAGGGTATTACCGAATTATTTAGTCATTTGTTTTTCTGCATCTGCTAGTGCAGCATCTACAGTTTGACGACCGTCAACAACGTTGATGATAGCGTTCTTAGCAGCACCCCAGAATGCGTTCATTTGTGGGATGTTTGGCATGATTTCACCGTTCATCGCATTGTCCATTGTTGCAGCAATACGAGTATCTGAATCTAGCTCTTTTTGGAATGAGTTTAGAGCAACCGCACCAAGTGGCTTATCATTGTTAACCATACGTAGACCGTCGTTAGTTAGTAGGTAGTTCTCGATGAACTCTACTGCTAGGTCTTTGTTAGGTGATGCAGTGCTGATACCAGCAGTTAAAACACCAACGAATGGCTTAGAAGATTGACCTTGGAATTTAGGTAGCGTCGTTACGCCGTAGTTCACGCCAGACTTCTCGATGTTGCCCCATGACCATGGGCCATTGATAGTCATTGCTGCAGTGCCTTGGTTGAACGCAGACTCAGATACTGAGTAATCCATATCCGCAGAGATAACGCCTTTGTCTACAAGACCTTTCACGAAGTTCATTGCGTCTTTCACGCCTTTGTTCGCAATACCAGCATCTTTAACATCGTAGCCAGTTGAAGTGTACTTGAATGCGTAACCGCCATCAGCCGCCATTAGTGGCCATGTGAAGTACGGTTCTTTTAGGTTCCACATGATTGCAGACTTGCCGTCTTTCTTAAGTTTCGCATCTAATGCTGCAACCTCTTCCCATGTTTTAGGTGGGTTTGGAACAAGGTCTTTGTTGTAGATAAGAGATAGAGACTCAACCGCTACAGGGTAGCCGATCAGTTTGCCGTCATAACGAACTGCATCCCATGCGAAATCAACGATGCCTTCTTGAACCTCTTGAGAAGGTTTGATTTCAGCAAGTAGACCAGCTTCTGCATAACCACCGAAACGGTCGTGAGCCCAGAATACGATATCAGGACCATCACCTGTCGCTGCAGTTTGAGGGAACTTGTCTTGTAGGCCGTCTGGGTGAGCCACTGTTACTTTAATGCCAGTGTCTTCTTCAAACTTCTTACCAACTTCTGCAAGACCGTTATAGCCTTTATCACCGTTGATCCAGATAGTAAGTTGTCCTTCTTCGATGGCAGCGTTAGCACCGAAAGAGCCCAGAGCAACAAGAGTACCTAGTGCTGCAGCGCTTAATTTTTTCATGTTCGTATCCTTTTTATATTTTTGATGTAGGGCTAGTCCATTGAGGTTCAGCCGTATTTCGACATATATCATCTGAAATAATCCCATATGTCTCATCCTCCTAATCCCTACGCCCTTGCAATTATGACGTATTTTCGTGATCTGAATCGCCAAGGGTTAGAGACTCAAATCACAAAATGAATACTTCCTGTGATCGGTTTCAACTTTAGGTCACGCAATAATGTGATTTCCGCCCAACTCGCCCTCTACTCCTCCTTTTTGCCTCCTCCCCGCCTACTCCCCCTACAATTATTTCCACTAGGAGGATGTAGCAATGAGTACAATCTTAGAAACTGCAGTCATCCAAGAGTGGATGGTAAGAACCCTTTCCCAGCAGTACCTACCCTATAGGTTAAAAGATTTGCTGGTTTTGCATTGCCATACGAGCGGAATTGTCATTATTGGTGTTGTTTGTGGTAATTATTTCACGGGGGAGACAACACGAATAATGTGGGGGAGAGAAACTCGTATTTGGCTATGGTGGGTAACGCTCCTGTTCAGGACATTTTGGAGCGTTACCCTGTTTTTCTTACCAATCCCAATAACTTACCGATTCCTACTGTTACTGCTCGCTAGAAAATTCATATAATGATGAGCGGTGAAAAATAAAAATTGATCGAGGACGAGCTACATGGCGAGTGTCACGTTAAAAAATGTTTGTAAAGCGTATGGCGACGTACTGATTTCTAAAAACGTAGATCTAGAAATCCACGAAGGCGAATTCGTGGTTTTCGTTGGTCCATCAGGTTGTGGTAAATCTACCCTTCTACGTTGTATTGCCGGTCTTGAAGACATTACATCAGGTGATTTGTATATTGGTGACGAGCGCATGAACGACGTAGAACCATCCAAACGTGGTGTTGGTATGGTATTCCAGTCTTACGCTCTTTACCCACACCTAAATCTATACGACAACATGTCGTTTGGTCTTAAGCTGGCAAAAGCGGACAAAGCGGAAATCGATAAGCGTGTTGAGCACGCAGCGGAAATTCTTCAGCTGGGTCACTTGTTGGAACGTCAACCAAAAGCACTATCTGGTGGTCAACGTCAACGTGTCGCCATCGGCCGTACGCTTGTTTCTCAGCCAAACGTATTCCTTCTTGATGAGCCACTATCAAACCTAGACGCCGCGCTTCGTGTAAACATGCGTGCGCAAATCACTAAGCTACAACGCCAACTAGGCTGTACCATGATCTACGTAACACACGATCAGGTAGAAGCAATGACAATGGCAGATAAAATCGTGGTTCTTGATGGCGGTTACGTTTCTCAGGTTGGTAAGCCTCTGGAGCTTTACCACTACCCACAAAACCGCTTTGTCGCTGGTTTCATCGGCTCACCAAAAATGAACTTCATGAGTGTATTTATTGATGAAGTCGAATCAGAGCGCGTAAAAGTTCAAATGTCTAACGGTGTATCTTTCTGGATTCCAGTTGATGGGACAACCGTAAACCGTGGTGACCGTATGTCACTGGGTATTCGTCCAGAGCACCTAATTGAAGCAACAGAAGCTGACGCAGCGATTCACGGCGAAGTGATGATTGTTGAAAAACTTGGTAATGAAACTCAAGTTTACTTGAACCTTGAAGGTGCTGACGCAGATGTTATCTACCGCCAGCCAGACACATTACCAGTTGATACAGGTGACAAGCTTGAAATCGGTATCCCAGCGCATCGATGCCACTTGTTCCACAGTGATGGTCGTGCGTGTCGCCGCCTACATAAAGAAAATGGCGTAGACGTAAAATAAAACCTCTTTCACCTTTGCTTACTGCCAATCCCTCTCACTTGAGAGGGATTTTTTATTCCACAACTATCGTATTAATTTTCTACCCCTTCAATTAATCCAATAGATCATAAACAACTTAGAACCTTAGTTACTCTTCAGAACTCTTCAATTAGTACTTTTACCCACCAACCCAATACAAGTATTACGTTTTTCCTAACCTGCCAATATTAGCCAAAGGTCCAAATTTCATTCTTATTTCCACTTACCTACAGCTAGCGAATTTTTAAACTAATTTCCAAATGATGAAGCGAGAAAAAACGTTCTTTGATCGAGCTTCTGACGTCTTTTACCTATCACAATCAAGCGTTAACGACACGAATATTGAGATATGAGACTCAATGGCGGTAGCGTGTCAAAAGGGATATTTAAGTTATGAAACACAAAGGACTCATTCGTTCACATGAGGTGGAGTTTGCTTTTCTTTACCGCCTAATTGATTTGATTTTTATTGTGTCATTTATGCTTTTGTTAGTAGTAAATGACGTCAACACATCGGTTGAAAAAGATTATGTCATTTTGTCATTCGTTGGCAGCCTCTCATTCTTGATTATGGCCGAAAGCGGAAAACTCTATCGCTCTTGGCGCACCAGCTCTTTTAAAGAGCAAGTCTTCATCATTTGCATCTCGTGGTTTGTAACCTGTACGTTTCTTTTTATGGTGTTGTACTTCTCTCAGGTTCATAAACTGTTCGATCAAAACATCTTAGCAATGTGGCTACTCCTGACGCCTGTGTTACTAATCTCATGGCGAAGTCTTTTCCGTGTTGCTTTGGCATCAATGCGTAAGTTGGGCTACAACACGAGAACAGCAATCATCGTTGGGCAAACCGCTCACGGCCTTACCCTTGCTAATGAACTTGAAAAACACAAAGAACATGGTGTCCTCTTCGATGGTTTCTACGATGAGCGTTCGAAGGATCGTTTACCCGAGTCAAACTACCCAATCAAAGGCAACGTCGGTTTAGCGCTGGAGCGAGCAAAGCGTGGAGAGGTGGATTACGTTTATATTGCAATGCCAATGCATGCGAATGAACGTATCGCTTCATTCCTCAATCAGTTTTCTGATACTACCGCTAATACTTATCTCATCCCTGATTTCTTCACCTACAACTTATTACACTCGCGATGGGATCAAATTGGTCAGGTTCAAACATTAAGTGTTTTCGACACGCCCTTTGCTGGCATTTCCTCATGGGTAAAACGTCTAGAAGATATCGTTTTATCTAGCATCATCTTATTGCTGATTTCTCCTATTTTGCTCGCTATTTCAATCGGTATTAAGCTGACTTCAAAAGGTCCGATAATCTTCAAACAGTTCCGTTACGGGTTAGATGGCCGAAAAATTGCGGTTTGGAAGTTCCGTTCGATGACCACCATGGAACAAGGCAACGATGTAAAACAGGCGACAAAGAACGATCCACGCATCACGCCTTTCGGTGGATTTTTACGTCGCACTTCCCTCGATGAACTTCCTCAATTTATTAATGTTCTTCAAGGCACGATGTCGATTGTTGGGCCTCGTCCTCACGCAGTATCCCACAATGAAGAATATCGACAAATCGTCGACCGTTACATGCTGAGGCATAAAGTTAAACCAGGCATTACAGGCTGGGCACAAATCAATGGTTATCGGGGGGAAACTGACACCCTAGACAAGATGGAAAAGCGCGTTGAGTTCGATTTGGACTACATCCACCACTGGTCAGTGTGGATGGACCTCAAAATCATCTTCCTAACCATTTTTAAAGGATTTACAGGTTCAAATGCATACTAAGTCAATCAGCATGAAGAAAGTGCCATCACTACTCGCTATTGCTCTAGGGTCTGCATCCGTTAGCGCCGAGCCTATGGCGTATAAGACCGATTCAGGGATTGAGTTTATCCCTGTCTTAGGGGTGTTTTACGAAGGCAATGACAATATCAACAAAGCCGATAGTGGAGAAAACATCGAATCGGTCAACATATGGGGTGTAGAGCCAGCCTTACTCGCTAAAATTGAGCGCAATCAGTATCGTGCAAACTTGCTTTACAAGTTGAGCGCTGGTTTTTCTTCTGATGAGCAGAATAATTACGATGACCACACTTTTCAATTTACCAATTTTTTTGAGTTCAATCGTCGCAATCGACTCGTCGTTGATTATCAATTCCGTGCCCAGCATGAAGAAAAGGGCGAAGGCTTCTCGGAGGGTCAAGGCACTTTACTGAACGATCCAATTGAATTTCATCGCAATGACCTGAAAACAAACTATGTGTTTGGTTCCGAGGGTTCAAAAGGCAGATTAGAGTTTGGCCTTGGCTACCGCGATACAACATACCAAAACTATCGAAACGGTTTGCCAGGTAAACCGCAATCCAAAACCAAATACAACGACTTTCGCTCGCCAAACGCCCACTTAGAGTTTTACTTACGCGCAACACCGCGCACTTACTGGCTTGTGGGTACTCAACAAACGACGACAGATTACCGTTCAGATAACCCAGTCGAGCCTTCAAAAGACAACTATTCAGGCTTCTATTACACCGGTGCTCAATGGGAAGTGACGGGTAAAACGAAAGGCATCGCTCGCTTGGGCTATCAGGTAAAAAACTTCGACAATGATCAGAGAGAAACCTTTGGCGGCTTGAGTTGGGATATCGGTCTAGAGTGGCTGCCGCAAGAACAAACCTTATTTACTATCAAAACAACTCAAGCGGCTGTTAGCCCAGATCAGGATGGCGATTACAACCTTCAAACACGTTACAAATTGGATATGAAACATGATTGGAACAGCTACCTCACAACACGCTTAGGCGCTCTATACCAGCAAGACGACTACACCGGAATCACACGAAATGAAGATCGCTACGCCCTTTCGGCAGGTATTGACTATCAAATTAAGCGATGGGTTTTACTACAAGCCGATTGGCGATACCAAGACAAAACCTCAAATTGGCAAGGTTACAGCTTTGATCAAAATGTTTGGGCTCTTAGCGCTCGATTTTCTTTATAACAGGGAATGTTAATGAAACTTTTAACCACTTTCTTGAGTTTAGTGCTTACGCTGTTTAGCGCGTTCACGTTTGCGACCACTAACGAACAAGATTACCAGTTAGATACTGGCGACACGATTTCGGTACAAGTATATGGTGAGGAAGATCTCTCCATCAAAAACATTCTTATCACCTCTGACGGCTACTTTGACTACCCCTACCTTGGGCGTATCAAAGCAATCAATAAAACCCCAAAACAACTCAAATACGAAATTGAAACTGGCTTAAAGGGTGACTACCTGATTAACCCAAAAGTGATGGTCACTATTAACAGTTTCCGACTTTTTTACGTAAACGGTGAAGTCAGAAAACCGGGGGGCTTTGAATATCAACCAGGGTTAACCATCGAAAAAGCGATAGCGCTTGCTGGCGGACTGACCGACAGAGCCTCTCGTAAAAGCATCAACCTTACTCAACACAATACGGGTAAAACCGTGGAAAGTGTCAGCATGCAACGTTCTGTTGAACCTGGTGACATTGTATTTATCGATCAGAGCTTCTTCTAAATGACAGGCAATTCAATGAACGGAACTCATGCAAATCATCCCCCTTCGAATCATGTTGAACTGATTCGATTTGGGCACCACTTTAGAACCCTGAAAAAGAACTGGTTAAGCATTCTTGCTTTCACCATCATCTTTTCGCTCACCTGTACTTGGTATATCTATTCAAAGAAGTCGGTATACCAAGCAACAGCAACCCTCCTCATCCAAGAAGAGCAGAAAAGCGCGCTCTCAATCGAAGAGGTTTATGGTGTTGATACCACCAAGAAAGAGTACTTCCAAACTCAAATTGCGATACTGAAATCCAATCACATTGCCGACAAAGTCATCACTCAACTCAACCTAACAAAGCATCCAGAGTTCACCAGCGCTAGCGGTATCAAACAGAAAATTGATGAGATAAAAGCGATCCCGTTTGTACAAGATTTGTTGCATGTCGCACCAAATCCAAAAGAAACATCTCAACACAGCAAACCGTACTATCAAGCACTTCAAACCTTTAAGAGAAAACTTGAAATTGAGCCAGTTCGCAATACCCAACTGGTAAGAATTCGTTTTCGCTCCACTGACCCTCAGCTCGCGACAACCGTCGCAAATGCCGTTGGCCAAGCTTATATCGATGCCAATTTCGAAGCGAAACTGGTCGTCACACAAAATGCGGCCACGTGGTTAACCAATAACTCGCAGAAGTTGGAAGAGCGCCTCAGAACCTCAGAACAAGCACTGCAAGAATTCTTGATGCAAGAAGGACTTATAGACATTAATGGTATCGATGATATCTATGCCAACGAACTGGAAGAGCTTAACCGTAAACTAAATAGCGCGGTAAACAAACGCATTGAAGCACAAACCTTGATTGAACTCCTTAAGAGGAAGTCCTCTCAAGATTTGGATAGCTTGTTATCAATCGATGAGTTCGCAAACCAAGCTCAAATTCGCGACTTAAAACTATCCGAAGCGCAAGCAGCTAAAAACGTGTCTGAATTGTCACAACGTTATGGCCCAAAACATGACCGTATGATTCAAGCACAAGCACAATTGACTTCGATTCAAGCGAGAACACAGCGACTGATTCGTGAAATTTCCTTTAGCAAACAGCAAGACTTACTCGCCGCAAAGTCGCAAGAAGATCTATTGAGAGCAGAGTTGGACCGCAAGAAGTCGGATTTCCAAATGCTTGGTTCCCAGAAAGCACGTTATGAGCAACTCAAACGAGAGGTGGAATCAAATAAAGATCTGTACGAAGCCTTCTTGAACCGCGAAAAAGAAACCAACGCGACGAGTGATTACAAAAACGTCACGGCGCGATTTACTGACCCTGCGATCGTGCCTCTTTTCCCTATCGCGCCTCAACGCATGAAGCTTGTGTTAATTGCAATGTTCTTTGGATTGGCAATCGCGTGTGCGCTTGTGATTCTTTTGGAAACGCTTCGCGAAGTCATTCGTACCTCATCAGATGTTCAAGACAAACTCGGAGTAACATGCCTTGGCACCATTCCAAAAGTCAAAAAACGTAACCTCAGAAAAAGGGGCATTACCTACACCGCTTATTTAGACCAAGATGAAAAACTGTTTAGTGAAGCTTGCCGCTCAGTAAGAACTTCCCTGTTATTGAGGTTAACAAACACTCAGCAGAAAGTATTACCTTTCACCTCTGCAATACCTGAGGAAGGCAAAACGTCCACCAGTATCAACATGGCCGTATCATTTTCCACTATGGAGAAGGTGTTGATCATTGATTGTGACTTACGCAGACCATCACTTGCGAAGCGATTTAACCTACCGGAGTCAAGTCCAGGACTCACTAACATCCTCACGATGGATACTCCTCTGAGTGAGTGTATCGTTCGAAGTGAAGAGGCAAACTTAGATATATTACCTGCCGGTATTATTCCACCGAACCCTCAGGAGTTGTTGGCATCAGATCGTTTCGAAAAACTACTTGAGTACCTTAAGAGCAAATACGATCGCATCATCATCGATACGCCACCTTTACTCTCCGTGAGCGATGCTCTCATTCTTGGTCAAAAAGCCAATGGTTTGATTACGGTAATCCGTTCCGAATCTACCAAGGCATCGCTGGTTAACATAGCGTTATCCAAGCAAATTCAACACTCTATACCATCTCTTGGTGTTCTTATCACTCAGGCGAAATCTAAGGAAGGAGAAGCGCTTTATGTCCAAAAATACGCCTACTAATCATACTATGCAGTGGTATCAGCTTCTTAAAAGCCAAGAAACTCCGATCCTTATTTATCAGATGGGCAAGGTGGGTTCGAGTGCGCTAGAGAAATCCATTCCTAACTCGCTGCATTTGCATGATTTGATGTCAATCGAAGCGGGAAAGCAGATTTCGCCAGTACGAGCGCAACTTCATAAACCAGTTACGAACCTTGTTAAGCGCACTTTAAAACGAACCATCATGTGCAACATGCTGAAGCGTAAACAGCAGGTGCGTATTATCTCGTTAGTGCGTGAGCCCGTTGGTCGCAACATCTCAATGTTCTTTCAATCACTGCCGTTTTGGATGGCGGATAAATATCTCAAAGACGACAGCGCCGTGCGCTCAGAACGCCCTCAACTGCTTCATGAGGCTTTTGAAGAGCATGTTAATCACCAATATCCTCTTGATTGGTTTGATAATGAAATCAAAGCACTCACAGGCATTGACGTGTTTATTCAACCTTTTGATCAAGAACTTGGCTATCAGACTTATCAAAATCGCAATTTCTCACTCATGGTTATCCGAATCGACAAGTTGGATCAGTCACAACAAGCTATCAGTGAGTTTTTGCAACAAGACGTCACCGTCGTCCACGAAAATCAGGCAGACAATAAATGGTACTCACCATTAATTAAGGAATTCAAACATTCCTACCAACCTAAACCTGAGTTCGTGGAAGAAATGCTGTCCTCCAAATTGACTAAGCATTTTTTTACCGCACCTGAAATCGAAAAATTGAAGACAAAGTATCTACCGGCTTAACCATGAAAACCAAAATACTTCATATTATCAATGATCTATCAAAGAATGGTGGCGCACAAAAGTTTCTCGTTGATCTCGTAATGGAACATGCTCCCGAGTATGAGATAAAAGTTCTTGTGCTGTGTGATGACAACGATTACCTGGAGCCATTATCAGCTCAAGGTATCGTATGCTTCAATTGGCAGACACTCTCATTTAAAGAAAAATGGGCACTATTACGTTGGCCAGATTTAGTCCACGGGCACCTATATCCGTCAATCTACCTTGCTCTGTTGGCGTTTGGAAAAAAACGCATTCAAACCGAGCACTGTTCACATAACCGTCGCCGTGACTACCCACTATTCAAGTTCTTGGAATACATCCTTTATCGAGGCCATGACCTGACTGTCAGTATCAGTGAAAAGGTGCAAGAAGAGCTGGTTAAGTTCATGCCCCATTATCAGCACAAATATCGTGTTGTTCATAATGGCGTAGACCTTGCTCGCTTCCCTATGCAAGTGAGATCGGGCGATCAAGTCGCAAACAAGGACGTGATTAAGATTGGTATGGTCGGCCGACTGCATGAGCACAAGGATCATGACACGCTTGTCCGCTCCATTGCTCGATTGCCTGCCAACTATGAGCTGCACCTAGCCGGAGATGGAACAAAACGCAATGAGTTGGAATCGTTATGCCAGCAACTCAATATCATCGAACGTGTTCATTTTCATGGTGTTGTTTCTGATATCCCTACCTTTCTAACAAAGATGGACATTTACGTGCAGTCATCGCACGTTGAAGGTTTTGGCCTAGCGGCAGTAGAAGCCATGGCGGCAGGCTTACCAGTGCTTTCTTCGGACGTTCCAGGCCTAGATGAAGTGATGGGTAGTAAGGATTACCTTTTTAGCGTCGGAGACTCAGAACAACTAACAGAAAAAATTGCTCAGCTTTGCCATTTAAAAGAAGCATACAACAAAGCAAGTGAATACTCCGTCAACCGCGCCAAGCTGTATACAATCGACAAGTTCCGAGATGGTTACTATGGACTCTACCAGCAACTCTGTACCAGTAAGTAATCGCATTACGTTCCTTGCTGCTGTAATTCTTGCGCTGTTTTTTGTTCCGGTAAAGGTGGGAGCAGGAGGAATTGCACTCGCTCCTTCCGACATTGCAAGCTTGCTATCACTGGGATTTGTAGCACTCGTGGTCATTGAAGGTAAAACACAAAAGCTGTTTCACCCTAGTATTGGCTTCTTACTTTTATTTACCTGCTACGTGTTTGTTAACGGCATGCTGAATCGCGTGCCTATCTTTCCACTCATCACAGAAACCGTTCAGTGGGTTGCGATACTCAGTTTATTGGGCCTGCTGTATGCCTACGGTGTATTTGATGACGAACGAGTAATGGTGTATCTCACTTATAGCTTGTTGGTCATTTGTTCGTTCGTTGCCGCGTGGCACTTTGCGCAGGGCTACCACAGCGGTTTCAAGCTTCTCGGTGTCAGCAAATACGCTTTTGGAGTACTTTGCTCCCTACTTTATTTATATCGAAACAGAATTAGGGCTTTTCCCGCCTTAATGTTATTTGCTTTTGTGCTACTGCTTCTGTCACAAGAAAGAAAAGCTTTGCTGGGCTTCTGCTTGTTAGTCTTGATCGATCAAGTCTTTATCAAGAGATTAATCCGTCAAGCAGTTAGTGAGACTTACACATGGACGCTATTACTCGTTGGCACTTTAATTATTTTGGCTACCGTATCAGCCTCTCTTTACTTTGGCTTTGACCAATTAGCCGACAAGCTTGAAATCACCCAAGAAGACATCTTATTCGCCAACCAAAGCGAAGCTCGCTGGGTCTCCAATTTACACCGTAAATTGCTGCTTGCTAACGGGCTGGACATCTTGCTGCAACATCCCGTATTTGGCGTTGGAGCCAAGATGTTACCGAATTATATGATCAGTTATTTCAATTATGATGAATTAGCGATCTATACCCATAACTTCATACTCGACACCTCAATTGAATATGGGTTACTTGGCATCATCTTGTTGTTTGGCGGTTACTTCCTGTTTATGAAATTTTGTTTCAATACATTGAAAGAAAACAGAAAAAGCTTATTACTCTCAATCTACGGCCTGATTATGGTGTTTTTCGTCGCGGTGAACACCACCATCATTTTAATACTTTTACTACCCGTCATGATTAGCAAAAAACGGCATCATAGTCATCCGATAGAAAATCAAAAACAACCTGATCATAACGATCAATCTGAATTACCGATTCCGCCAATATCCAACAACTAATAACGCCGCGGAACAACGAATTTAAAGTTATCAAGGATAGGATAAATGAAATATTCAATCTCTCGACAATTTGAAAAAAACCGAGAACTTCAAGCAGACAATTTTGTGTTGGTTTATCAAATGGGCAAAGTTGGCTCATCTTCCATTGAACACACGCTAGGTGAACGAAAAATTCCGAGCTATCACATCCATACTTTTGATGATCATGAAGAGTTTCACATGTATCACAATAAAAAAGATGTGGGTAAGTTCTTCGACTTCAAGAACCGTGCTATGTACCGCCTCGTGCTCAACAAACGAAAGCGCATTCTACAAAAGCGCGACAATATTAAAATCGTCACTCTTGTTCGCGATCCCATCGCTACGGTATTTTCCCGATTTTTCCAAGACTTACACCTTCAATTTATTGAAGGTAAGAAAAATGATGCTATTCATCGTGATATGGATGTGACGTACAAGCACATCGAACATTGTTTCGACAACTATATTAATCTGAACTACTTTGCGAACTGGTTTGATAACGAGCTAAAACGTAATTTCAATATTGATGTTTTACGCCAAGAAATTGATAACACGCAGCCGTTCTATACATTCAGCAATGAGAAAGCGAGTGTCATTTTGATCAAATGTGAACAACTTAGCTCGCTCGATAAAGAAATCGGTGAGTTTCTTCACCTCGACGATTTCGTACTCAAAAACAGTAACGAAGCAAAGAACAAATGGTATTCCAATATCCATCAGTACTTTAAAGAGCGTTACGATTTCTCCAAACTTTTCTACATGTATGACCTTCCTCTTTACCGCCATGTTTATTCTGAACAAGAGCGCGAAGCATTCAAAAATAAATGGAAGCAAACATCAGGGACGAAGTCATCATGAAAAAAGTACTACACATTACCGAAGCCTTTGGCGGTGGCGTTCAAACTGCCCTCTATAGCTACGTTCACTCATCACGTTCAGAACCTTACGAGCACTCTTTACTTGCGCGTGCACGCTCGAACGATATGACCAATGAATCCAGCAATCACGTTTTCAACCAAACCAGATGGGTTGAAGGCAGTTTGTTGAAATTCATGAAAGATGCCAATGCGTTTATCGCTGAATTGAAACCAGATATTGTTCACTTACATTCAAGTAAAGCAGGTTTTTTGGGACGCTTTCTAAAACTTGGCCATGCTCGCTTGGTATACACACCGCATTGCTATGCATTTGAGCGAGAAGACATTTCAAGCTTTGCTCGTCAAATCTACAAAACATTGGAAAAAGTATCGCTCAACAAAATTGATATCGTCGCAGGTTGTAGCCAAAGAGAATGCGATCTAGCAATCAGCATTGGGGCGAAACGCGCCGAACTGCTGAATAACTACGTAACGTATGACAGTGAAGAGTACGCAAAGAGCTCACACAAGACCAAACTCAAGCTGGTGGTGCTTGGCCGTGTTGCACCACAAAAAGACCCTCAGTTTCTGATTGAAACGCTCGGCTATCTCGAATCAAATCATTTAACTCGAGAGTTTGATATTACATGGATTGGTGGCGGTGATGCTGAACTGGAACAACAACTGCGTGAGATCGGCATTACTGTCACAGGAATGATCCCTCGTAACGAAGTAGTAAGCTTACTCAAAAGCTCAGATTTATATCTTCACACTGCAGCTTGGGAAGGCATGCCTCTGACAATTTTGGAAGCGGCCAAGTTGCACTTGCCAATGGTCATTCGCTCAATTGGTGCAACCAAAGACCTGAATTACCCTTTCTTAGCACAAAGCGCCCAAGACATGGCAAAACAGTTGACGCATTGCATCAATCATTATCATGACATTGACTTCCATCAGTACACGATCGGATTAAACCAAGCGTTCAGTGAAGAGAAACAACGCTTAGCACTAAACAGTATCTACAGCTAAGGTTTTTTATGCTTCATTCCATCAGCCAAAAACTTCAAAACCTGCCGAGTGACAAAAAGCAATTTTTCTCTCTCGGCGCAGCAACGGCTGTAGTCAAAGCCCTTGCCGCTTTCTTCGCTTTCCTGCTGACAATTGTCGTTTCAAGATACTCAGACACAACCACTGCTGGGCAGTTCTTCTATCTGTTCAACCTTGTATCATTAGTTGCAATCATAGCTCAACTTGGCTTCAATATTTCGTTGGTAAAATTCAATGCAATCGCCTTTAAGGGTCAAGACTCTCTCGAACAGAGTAACAATTATCGAATTGCACTCGGCAGAAGCCTACTCTTTTGTGCCGTAGTTTGTTCTGCGCTTTATCTGGCTTTCACGAATTTTCCTGCCCAACTCAACACGACTCAAGTTTCAGGTTTCTCTTTAACGCTAGCAGTCATTGCGATCCCTATGCTCGTCATAGGCCAGACCAACAGCAGAGTGCTGCAAGCATCAAGAAAAGTGATTGCCTCTTTGATTGCACTGCAGTTGGGAGTCAGCTTTCTTATGGTGGCGTTGATCGTTGTCGCTAAACAGTCATTTTTGATCACCACCGATACATTGATGGCTTTGTTTTTAGTAGCGGCAGCGTTTGTTGCTTTGCAATCGACAATTCAATGGCTTCGCTCTGGTCAGTATCAACATGGACCGACAACAGCAAATCATGAGCTAACCTATTCAGCAAAACAGGTGTGGACTGGCAGTATTTTTACCAATCTTGTTCAATGGGGAAGCTTAGTCATTGCGGGCTTCTTTATTTCCACCTCCGAGCTTGGGCTTCTAGCGGCGGCACAACGCACTTCCCTACTGATTGGCTTTGTTCTTGTTACGATTAACTTTGTCGTTGCTCCTATGTTTGCCTCACTCTACAAAGAAGGCAAAATGGACAGGCTACGCAATCTAAGTCGCCTTGCATGCCGAGCGAACATCGGTGCTGCGATTGTTCCCGTCATCATTTGCGTATTATTTCCTGAATTCGTAATGCAACTGTTCGGTAAAGAGTTTGTCGCTGCTGCACCACTACTCATCGCGCTCTCTTTAGGGCAACTGGTAAATGTGGCAACTGGCTCTGTTGGTTTCCTTCTACTTATGAGCGGGCACGAAAAGACCATGAAATACATCACTATCGTCTCTGGGATTATTTCCATCGCATTGCTACTCTCTCTCTCTCAATCGTATGGGGTGCTCGGTGCCGCTTGGGCGATTGCCATAGGCTTAGCGATTCAAAACTTGGCAGCACTCTATTTTGTGAAACGATATCTAGGCTTTTTTCCAGTGGGGTAAACATGACAATTACTATTGCTCGATTGAGCTTCATTACCGTGTTGTTACTAAGTGTCACTCTATCGCTATGGAAGAGTTCAGATATTAACCACAGCGTTTATCAAGAAATGGAGAACTATGTTGGCGGCTCCAGTACATTGCATTTTACCTTCAGCCTTTTAATCGGGTTTCTCGCCGTCTTTAACTTCCCAAAGTGGGTGACAGCAACAAAAGCAGACATGTTTGGTATTCGACTCCTTATATTGTTGCTCTTTATTGTCTCGCTGGAAGAATTCAGCCAACTATTTATTGCCACTCGTTCATTCGGTTTTGAAGATCTTAGTACTAACTGGATAGGTATTATCTTGGGCTATTTCTGTGCCAAGTTTATAAAGCTCTTTGCTAATCATTAGCTTTTTAGGCCTATTCATCACTCTAAAATGACAAACTACACGCCTGTCTCGCACAGGCGTTATACTCTCTCTATCCTTTCCCCAATCTGTACAGTGCCTTGATTTTAAAAAGAACGCTTTCTCGGGTTGCATTCCATTCTCTCCTTGTCTCAATGCGACTCTCACGCTGAATACTCCTGCGTTCGAAGGGCAACACAAACTCACTGTCATCAAAATCTATACCGACCTTCAGGAAAGAAATAACCTCTCGGTTACCTCTGAATATTTTTAAATATTTTTCTTAAAGGGCGAGATATACTCTCGCCCTATTACATTATTAAGAGCATCGGTTATGTCTTCACATCCAACCAAAATCACTTTCTTTGAGTTCCTAACACCACTGATCACAGCGGGCAAAAAGACAATCACCATTCGTGATGAATCAGAAAACCACTACGTACCAAATACTGAAGTGGAAGTGTTTACCCTAGAGACTGACCGCAAAGTATGTGACATCAAAATCCTATCGGTAGAACCACTTAGCTTCGATGACATTAATGAGTTCCACGCCGAGCAAGAAGCTATCGAACTGCCAAAATTAAAAGAGCTTATCCGTGAAATCTACCCAAACATCGATGAACTCTATGTAATTGAATACGAACTGCTCAAGTAAGGTTCAATAAATTACTAGACGACTGGTCTAATCAATTTTATAGTATTAGTCATGAACGCAAAAACGAACGATACACGTCAACACATCCTCGATGTCGGCTACCAATTGGTAGTAACGAAAGGTTTTACTAGTGTTGGACTCTCAGAACTTTTGAAGGCAGCAGATGTGCCGAAAGGCTCTTTCTACCATTACTTTAAGTCGAAAGAGCAATTTGGTGAGGCATTGATTGAAGATTACTTCTCTCGCTACTTTAAGATGATCACAGCCCACTTTACCGAAAGTGAAGGTTCTGGCTGCGACCGCCTACTGAGTTACTTTGAGCGCTGGATGGCGATTGAAAACGGTCAATGTAATGCCAACAAATGCCTAGTCGTTAAGCTAAGTGCCGAGGTATCTGATCTATCAGAGACGATGCGCGTAAAACTGGCTTCCGGTGCCACTCAGGTGGTGAAAGCGATTGAAGATTGCGTCCAAGCAGGTATTGATGATGGCTCTATCCAAGTTGAATCAGCAGAGCAAACCGCCCATTTGATTTACCATCAATGGATTGGTGCAAGCTTACTCAACAAACTGTATCAAGATCGTTCCGGTTTAATGCGTAGCTTTGAGAGCACTCAAAGTATGCTAAAAAGCAAATAACGGACCACACTTAATCCGCCTTATCTTTAACCAAAAAGTACGGCGGATTTTTTAGGAATCAAAACTAGACGACTGGTCTAATAATTAATATAGGAACTTACCATGACCCAAACGCTCAACCGTCAAATCGTATTGGCTAACCGTCCAAAAGGTTCGCCAGTCCCAGAGAACTTCCGTTTAGAACAAACTGCCATCCCTACTCCGAGTGAAGGTGAAGTGCTTTTGCGTAGCGTGTATCTGTCTCTTGACCCATATATGCGCGGCCGTATGAATGAAGGCAAATCCTACGCTGATCCTGTAGAGCTAAATGACGTAATGGTTGGCGGGACCGTTTGCCAGGTCGTGGAATCGAAGAACTCAGATTTCCAAACTGGCGAATGGGTGGTGGCTTACACAGGCTGGCAAGATTACGCCCTGTCTAACGGCGAAGGTCTATTCAATTTAGGCAATGAGCCAACTCACCCTTCTTATGCACTTGGTGTGCTTGGTATGCCGGGTTTTACTGCTTATGTCGGTCTATTGGAAATTGGTCAGCCTAAAGCTGGCGATACCCTAGTTGTCGCAGCTGCAACAGGTGCGGTTGGCTCTATGGTTGGTCAAATCGGTAAACTAAAAGGTTGTCGCGTAATCGGCGTCGCAGGCGGTGCAGAGAAGTGTCAGTACGCAAAAGAGACTCTATGCTTTGATGAATGTCTTGATCACACCGCTGAAGACTTTGCAGAGCAACTAGCAGCAACATGTAACAAAGGCATTGATGTCTACTTTGAAAACGTAGGCGGTAAAGTCTTTGATGCTGTATTACCTCTACTTAATGTCGGCGCCCGCGTGCCACTTTGTGGTTTGATTTCTCAATACAATGCAACCGCGCTACCTGAAGGCCCAGATCGTATGTCGATGCTGATGGGTAACATTCTGGTTAAACGTATCAAGATGCAAGGCTTCATCATTTTTGATCACTATGAGCAAAGCTACTCAAACTTCGTGAAAGACGTAAGCCAGTGGCTAGCCGAAGGCCAAATCCACTATCGCGAACATCTAGTTCAAGGTTTGGAAAACGCGCCAGAAGCTTTCATTGGTCTGCTTGAAGGCAAAAACTTCGGCAAACTTGTCGTTCAAACGAATCAGCCTGAATAAGAAAAGGATTCTTCCATGATTAAACTACATCATTTAAACCAGTCTCGCTCAAAACGCATCATTTGGTTGTTAGAAGAATTGGGGGTGGATTATGAGATCGTGCCTTATCTTCGTGACAGCGTCACCTTCCTTGCGCCACCTGAGCTCAAGAGCATTCATCCACTCGGCAAGTCGCCTGTATTGGAGGATGGCGATGAGATCGTTACCGAGTCTGGTGCTATCACTGAATACTTAATTGAAAAGTATGCAGATGGACGTTTTGCACCAGTGCGTGGCAGCAAAGCTTACACGCAGTACATTCAATGGCTGCATTTTGCAGAGAGCTCAGCCATGGTTCCCCTGCTGCTCAAAATGTTTGTTGCTAAAGATGGCGCACAGACCAATTTCCTTGCGGACTACGCCGATGCGGAAACCATGAAAGTCATGGGCTACGTTGATCAAAGCCTAGAAGGGAAAACCTACTTTGTAGAAGAGCGACTAACAGGCGCGGATTTCATGATGTCTTTTGTCGCCGATGTCCTAAACAAGTTTGGCGTCATTGAGCGCTTCCCAAACATCCAACGTTATGGTGCACAGCTCGCGACTCATCCTGCGTTTACTAAAGCAGAAGAACTTGAAGTGAAATTCGGTTAATCGAGTTGAAACCTTCTCAAACCGTTGAGAATTTCTGTCTATTTCGGGAATCTTTGAAATAGGCAGAAACCATTCACACCAAGCATGCCTGAATACCATTTATAATCCACACGACAAATAATGTTAATTGACATAAAGCCATTAATTAACAACCACTTAAAGCATAGGTGATACCTATCACACTGATTGCTAATAACAGTTTTTTTCTTCTCAATTGCAGCGTTATTCTCCTCGCATAACTTTCGGATTCATCCAAAAGACAAGATTTATTATCACTATTGCAAGGAAATTCAAATGAGCAAGAAATTGACTACAGCAGCAGGTTGCCCTGTCGCACATAACCAAAACGTTATGACTGCAGGTCCTCGTGGCCCTCAACTATTACAAGACGTTTGGTTCCTTGAAAAATTGGCACACTTTGACCGCGAAGTGATCCCAGAGCGTCGTATGCACGCAAAAGGTTCTGGTGCTTACGGTACGTTCACAGTAACGCACGACATCACAAAATACACTCGCGCTAAGATCTTCTCTGACATCGGCAAAAAAACAGAACTATTCGCTCGCTTCACTACTGTAGCTGGTGAGCGCGGTGCAGCAGACGCAGAACGCGACATCCGTGGTTTCGCACTAAAATTCTACACTGAAGAAGGTAACTGGGACTTGGTTGGTAACAACACACCCGTATTCTTCCTACGTGACCCACTAAAATTCCCAGACCTAAACCACGCAGTAAAACGCGACCCTCGCACTAACATGCGTAGCTCTACCAACAACTGGGATTTCTGGACATCACTACCAGAAGCATTCCACCAAGTGACTATCGTAATGAGTGACCGTGGTATCCCAGCGTCTTACCGTCATATGCATGGTTTTGGTAGCCACACATTCAGCTTCATCAACGCAGAAAACGAGCGTTACTGGGTGAAATTCCACTTCAAAACTCAGCAAGGCATCAAAAACCTAACTGACCAAGAAGCAGAAGCAATCGTAGGTAAAGACCGCGAAAGCCATCACCGTGACCTTTACGAAGCGATTGAACGTCAAGACTTCCCTAAATGGAAGATGTACGTACAGATCATGCCTGAGCTAGAAGCGGATGAAGTCAACTTCAACCCATTCGACCTTACACGTGTATGGTCTCAAAAAGACTACCCACTGATCCCAGTTGGTGAGTTTGAACTGAACCGTAACCCAGAAAACTTCTACGCAGAAGTTGAGCAATCAGCGTTCAACCCAGCTGCAGTAGTACCTGGTATCGGCTTCTCTCCAGATAAGATGCTGCAAGGTCGTTTGTTCGCTTACGGTGATGCTCAACGTTACCGTCTAGGTGTGAACCATCATCAAATCCCTGTGAACGCACCTCGTTGTCCTGTTCACAGCTATCATCGCGATGGCGCAATGCGTGTTGATGGCAACTTTGGTTCAACACTAGGTTACGAGCCAAACTACAAACAAGAATGGGCAGAGCAACCAGATTACTCTGAGCCACCTCTACGCATCAACGGCAACGCTGATCACTACGATCACCGTGTAGACGAAGACTACTTCAGTCAAGCGGGTGACCTATTCCGTCTGATGAGCGAAGAGCAACGTCAAACTCTGTTCGACAACACAGCTCGCGCAATGGACGGTGTGCCAGAGTTCATCCAACAGCGCCACGTTCAACATGCATACCAAGCGGACGAAGCGTACGGCAAAGGTCTTGAGATTGCACTAGGCTTAAACAAGTAAGCGAACGCGGTAATCATCACACTGTGTGATTAAAAGACATAAAAAAGGAGGTGCCCAACAGCACCTCCTGATTTCAAATCACTAATCCTTAATCACTAGCCACAACCAATGCTCAAGGAGATTCATTATGATTAACTTAGATTTCTTTAAGCTCTTTGATACCAAAGAACTGTTTATCTATTACTGATTCATCAACTACTGATTTTTAGCGACCGCTTTGATCAGTACTGATGTATCCATGCGACCTAAACCATCTCGTTGAAGGTCTGCGTATTGCTCATCCACTTTCTTAGTCAGTGGAAGCTCTAGACCCACTCGCTCTGCTTCTTGCAGACAGAAACCCAAGTCTTTGCGCATCCAATCAATAGCGAAGCCAAAGCCGAACTTATCTTCCGCCATCGTATTTGCGCGGTTCTCCATCTGCCATGAACCTGCAGCGCCGTGCTTCAACGTTTCTACAACTTGAGCGATGTCCAAGCCTGATTTTTGTGCCAGCAGCAAAGCTTCACTCAGACCTTGTAAAACGCCACCAATACAGATTTGGTTTACCATCTTACAGCGTTGACCCTGACCGTTTTCACCCAGTAGCGTCATCTGCTTCGCGTACACATCCATCGCTGGAGAGACACGATCAAAAATGCTTTGTTCACCACCACACATGATGGTTAGAACACCATTTTCTGCGCCCGCTTGACCACCAGAAACTGGCGCATCAATGAAGTGATTGCCGTACTTAACACACGCTTCAGCCAGCTCAACCGCTAGGTCTGCAGAAGTCGTTGTGTGGTCCACTAACACTGCATCCGCTTTCAAGCCAACCAGAATGCCTTCTTCACCGTAAACAACGCTACGAACGTCATCATCATTACCCACACAGGTAAAAACAATGTCACAGCCTTCTGCCGCTTCACGTGGTGTTTCACAAGCCACGCCTTGGTATTCTTCAGCCCATTTGTCGGCTTTCGCTTTTGTGCGGTTGTATACTTTGGTTTCAAAGCCCGCTTTACTTAGGTAACCAGCCATTGGGTATCCCATCACACCCAGACCAATAAATGCTACTCTTAGTTTTTCCATTGCAAGCCTCCTTGAATTCGAAATAAGTGACGTTTTGAAACTATTACTATTTGAAACAGTTAATATTTGAAACATGTTACTAAAGATTTCAGAACATTACTTGCAATAATTTCGTCTTAAATAAGCGCAACAAACTCAATTAAAGGCGAAGCCACCAAAAGTGATAATAAAAGCGTCACCATTGACGGAATCGCATCTTTCCAAGTATCAAAACGAAAATGGAAAAACATCGCACCAACGGAGGTGAAAACAATAAAACTTGCACCTATCGCACTTAACAAGTTGTTCGTCGATAACAAGCCAATTAACATCAAAATTGCACCCGTCACCTCAACCAGTCCAACCAAAAACATAGCGGCACGATTCAACCCATATTTATGAAAGAAAGCGAGCTGTGGCTCAAAAATCGGCTTCACCCAACCGATGATTTTGACCGAACTGGCAAACAAGAAAAACGCGACTAACAACCCTTGAATAAACACCATAATTTTAACTCCCAAACAAATGATGGAAGTATTAAAGCATTCCACTTAAAACTTAAGGAGGGTAATATTTAGCTACTAATCATTCCAAACAGGAATGCGTCATGGATAAATTTGATTGTTTGAAAGTCTTTTCTCGTGTCGCTCAGTTAGGTTCATTTACTGCCGCGGCTAACGAGCTCAATACCACTCAGAGTGCGGTGAGCAAGAAGATCGCTTGGCTTGAGAGTGAAGTCGGCATCACCTTGTTTCATCGTCATGCTCGCGCTATCAGCTTAACTTCTGGTGGAAAACAATATCTCGAATTGGCACAGACACTCACAGAACAAATTGATTCCTTCGAGTCGCAGCTTAGACAAGAACAAGCGTCGGTCTCTGGCGAGCTCAAGCTTTCAGTGCCGAGTGCGTTTAGCGTTCGCTTGTTATCTGCGCCACTGAATGAGTTTCTCAACCAACATCCAGAGCTTAGCGTTGATGTGTCGGTTTCGGATAAGTTTGTCGATTTAGTTGAAGGCAATGTTGATATCGCGATTCGTGCCGCCTACCTAAAAGACTCGGGTTTAAAAGCGCGCTGGTTGATGGATAACGAATTGGTTTACTTCGCGTCTCCCAGTTACCTCGACATGCGCGCTCCTATTCTCAGTGCTAACGATTTGAGTACGCACTGTTGCTTAACCTACTCACTCTCCAATCCGTCTAACTTGTGGCGTTTCAACGATGGTAATGAAACCATTAAAGTCAAAGTGAAAGAGCAGGTTCGAAGCGATAGCCCTGAGATGCTGATGCAAATGGCAAAGCTAGGGCAAGGCATCGCTGCAATGCCAAAATGGATGGTAGAACAAGAGCTCAACGATGGTGAGTTAATTCAAGTATTAACTCAATATCAATCAGTTAAGCTACCAATGTACTTGGTTTACAAAGATAGTGAGTACCAACCTCAGCGCATTCGCACTTTTATTGATTTCTTGATTAAGCACTTTTCTGAGGGATAAAAAAAGCTCCATCAAAAATGATGGAGCTAACTAGCAGATAGCCTTAGTTAGGGGGCTACATACTTAAGGGATTCTTTTCGCCTGCAACAGTGCTGCTGCATTTAGCATCGCGTCTTTAGTGCTGACATCCAATACCTTCATTTTTCTAAAGCGTTCCGGCTCTTTGATGGCGACATCGTGAGCGAAGATAACAAACCTCGCCTTGGCGATATCTTTGTCAGTGATTCGGTTAATGATGCCGTTCGCACCTTGCGTTTCGACCTTGATCTTAATGCCTAACGCACAGGCAGCTTTTTCTAATGACTTCGCCGCTAAGAAGGTGTGCGCAACACCTGATGGACAAGACGTCACGGCAAGAATGTCTGCTTCGCCCTCGCCTTGCACAGACGTATAAGCTTGAGATTGACCAACCGGACTGTCGTCTTCTGTGACTGTCTTCTTAAGCGCAATAACAATCAATGCTGTGGTAAACGAGCCTGCGATTGTGCCAACAATGTAGCCAATCTTCCCGTCTACAACTGGCAGTACAATCCAGCCGCCCCACGGAGCGTGATTAATTACATGGAACATAAAACCAATGACGTTACCGACAATGCCACCAGCAACAATCGCAGGCAGTACGCGTGCTGGGTCACCGGCTGCAAACGGAATCGCCCCTTCGCTGATGCCAATCATACCCATGATGCCCGCCGCTTTACCGGCCTCACGCTCATCACGTTTAAATTTACTTGGCGATAGGAAAGTCGCTAACGCCATGCCCAGAGGTGGGGTACAGATCGCAATACCGACACCACCCATCAACCACGGCTGAGTATTCACCTGTGTCTGAGCAAACAAGGTCGCCACTTTGTTGATGGGGCCGCCCATGTCAAACGCAGTCATTGCACCCAGTACAGTGCCCAACATCACTTTACCTGAGCCCGCCATACCCGTAAGCACATCGTTCATGGTTGTCATTGCGCTGGCGATCGGTGAGCCGATCACCCACATCACAGCGCCACAGGTGACAAACGTACCAACCAGTGGGTAGATAAAGATCGAGCCGAGCGAACTCATGCTGTCCGGCAATTGAATCTTCTTCAGCAGCCAAACCACAAAGCCGGCGAAAAATCCGACCACAATCGCGCCCAAGAAGCCGGTGTTGTAGTGACTAACCGCAATCCATGAGCCAATCATACCCGGAGCCAGACCCGGCTTATCCGCAATCGAATAGGCAATGTAACCACCCAATACCGCGGTAAACAGCGTCAAACCTGCGATACCCATCTCAGCGATATCTGCCAGTATCCCCTCTTCCGGAACGCCACCATGCCCTGAAATCATCACAGACAGAGACAACAACACGCCGCCCGCGACAATAAACGGAATCATATGTGAGGTGCCAAACAGCAAGTGTTCCTTCATTCTGCCGAGCTTTTGCGCCCAAGGGCTGAGTGGCTCAGACGCAAATTCCAAAGGGTCGATACCAGAGTCATTCGCGTTTGATTGAATATCAGTAAGTAGCTCGCGCGCTTCCTCAACTGACTCCGCCGCTTTTAACTTATTGACGAAACCATCTTCAATGATTTTGGTGGAAATTTGTGCCAAGACTTCGATGTGATGATGGTCATCCCCATCCGGAGAAGCCAGCATAAAAAATACGTCAGACAGTTCGCCGTCATCAGCGCCGTAATCAATCCCTTTTCGGCTGATGCCCACTGCGACTGCGGGTTTAGCGACTGCATTACTTTTGGCGTGAGGAATGGCAATACCCTCGTCAAAGCCGGTATTGCCAATCTCTTCTCGTTTCCAAATGTCCGCCAAGAACTGACTTTTGCTAGTGAGCTTGCCCGCCGCGTCCAACAATTCGACGAGCTCTTTGAGCGCTTCATCTTTGGTTTGAGCCTGCAAATCCAAGCAAATGGTTTCCGGCTCAATAAGGTTTAATATGTCCATTGTTTGTACCTTGCAATGTTCACGCTCGTGAGTCATGAGTTATTTGTTCCATCTATGACTGTGTACAGAGTAACCAACACTTTCTGTTTTCAATACAGGATAAAAAGTGCATTAACTGGATTAATGTAACATGAGATTTAAACTGTGATAGAGCTCTTGCGATTATCTGCTTTAAATCCATCCTTTCGTCGACCACTATGCTAAAATCCACAAAAAATAAAATGGATAGAACATGAAAATCGTAGCGGTGACAGCGTGCCCTACAGGCATCGCTCATACTTATATGGCGGCAGATGCTCTAATGAAAGCTGCGCCTAAGCATAACGTACAAATTAAGGTCGAGACGCAAGGTGCGATGGGTATTGAGAATCAGCTCACTCCCCACGACATTGCACAGGCGGATCGTGTCTTAATTGTGTCCGATATTGAGATTGAGCAACCAGCCCGCTTTGAAGGCACCAACAAAGTCCAAATCCCAATTGAAGATGTGTTACTCAATGTCGATAAAGTGTTCCTCGTGCACTGTCGATGATACGCTGTGCTGATGAACGAATACCAAATCACCTTTTTTGTCGACGATATTAATGCTAGTGCTCACGTAGCGCAGCCCCTCAATCGCGTCGCCAAAAAGTTCAAAAGCACCATACACATCATCAACATAACCCAAAACCGCATCGCTGAACTCACCAAGTCAGTCGCGGTTTTACAGGTCGGCTTGCAGCAAGGCGACCTGTGCCAAATCACTGCCATCGGTATTGATGCCGAGCTTGCCTGTTTCGTTATCAAAGACATCATTGCTGAGAACTTTACCGTTGTGGGCTCCCACATTAATTACGAATTCTCAAGCCAACTTGCAGAGCGACTTCCCCAGATTTGCCCACCTTGTGAAATCCAATGGCATTACGCCAAAGCGCACACTGAACTCACCAAGTTCGAGTGCTTGAAAGGGCTAGCTCAGCTTATTCATCCGATTCACCCAGACGAACTCATTCTCGCCTTTATCAAACGCGAAGAACGCTCCTCGACCGCAGTAACACCGGGCATTGCCCTGCCCCACGTCATGTTCGAAGGTGTGGACCACATTTCTGTCGCGGTTATCGCGAACGAGATTCCAATGGATTGGGCATCCAAAATGGGTGAAGTGCATCTTGCTATAGCACTAGTAATGCCAGCGAAGCCCACACGCGAGCACATCATCGCGGCAACCAACTTAACTCGTAACCTGCTGACCGACCAAATGGCTGAACGTTTACTGCTAACAAAAAGCAGCGTCGACTTGCAGGCGCTTCTGATGTACGCCATGTCGAGGCTGCTTGCTTAGTCTTTACCGTTTTGATTTCTGTTCTAGATTGAACCGCGATATTCCGTCGGCGTTCTGCCCGTTCGGTTCTTAAAGACTCGACAGAAGTAGTTCACATCTTTGAATCCACAGCGCACCGATACCTCATTCAACTTAAAGTTGTATTTCTTGAGCATAAACTTCGCTCGGTCTACCCGTACCCACGTAATGTAATCGGCTAACGTCATGTGACCTTGCTGACGGAACAAACGCGACAAATGGTTAGAAGAGATGCTGAACCTCGACGCAATACTGTCACGTGTGATTGGGCGGTGGAAATTCTCTTGGATGTAGATACAAATGCCCTGATACAGATCTTGCACTCGGCTGTGCGCCTGCGTCTCAATAGGCGCATCTAACATCGACTTAGCGTATTGCAACAAGGCTTGCAGCAACAACTCATCCATTGGCTTCTTATTACACTCACGAGCCAATGAACTCAGCGCTTCCAAGATATTATCAATGGCAAATCCAGAACGAGTTTGAATACTGTGCTTTTGGATATCGTAAAAGCTCGCTTCCCCTTTACGTTTGGACACGAGACTCAAACCCAATTGACGGCGACCGAAGAGAATACTTAATACCGAGCAATCTGTATCCCAGTCAGGTTTATTCCAACAGTTAGGCGGAATAAATATCGCATCACCGGTTTTCGCCACGATATGCGTCACTTTGCGATCATGACTTTCCATTTCATTAATATATTCACCAGATAAGACCAATTCTAATCGAGGGAAGTTAACCTGATAGCTAAATTCAGGTGGTGTATGAAAATCACCAGCAAACCATATATTGTGGAATGGTTCTCGCTCGTTTAATACTGATGAAATCAAATCATGAAAAATCATTTTACGTACTCTTAAACACGCATCCATGATGCTATACCTATAGATATACACCCTACTGGATTTTTGTGCTATTGAGCAAAATCACACTTCCATTTTAAGGTTACAAAAATCCAGTTAACGCATCAATTATCCAGTCTAGTAAATCATCAACAAAGTCTTCAAAGCCTTATATATGGGAGCAATAACACATTTCACTTATGGTTCACTGACTTCCACATAATGTCACAGATATGCAGTAAGTTTATCCAGTAGACGATCTACATCACACTCTAGTCGGGCGGTTACAATCGTCCAGTAAATGCATTTTTTCTTCACTACTGTCTCCGCTTGGTTAATTTCAAAATACCCCTGAAATAAAAATTATATTTATAGGGGTTCGACAATGATCACCAAACTAATAAATGAAGACTTGATTAAGCTTGATCTTCAAGCGACTTCAAAAGAAGACGTATTTAAAGAACTGGTTGCAGTTCTACACGCCCAAGGTCGTATTTCAGACCAAGAGCAATTTCTTGCAGATATAAAAGCACGTGAAGAATTAGGTAACACCGGATTTGAGGATGGCGTTGCTATCCCACACGCGAAAAGTGCCGCGGTTCTTGAACCAGCGGTTGTGATCGGCGTAAGCAAATCAGGTATCGAATACGGCGCAGAAGACGGTTTGCCTTCAAAACTGTTCTTCATGATCGCTTCTCCAGACGGTGGCGATAACCACCATATCGAAGTACTTGCAGAGCTGTCTTCAAAACTGATTGAAGATGGTTTCATTGATGCATTCTTAGGTACAGCAAACAGCCAAGACGCACTGGCACTCCTACTTGCTAAAGAAGAGCCGCAAGCAGTGGCAGACGCACCAGCAAACCAAGGTTTCATCATTGGTGTTACTGGTTGTCCTGCGGGCGTTGCGCACACTTACCTAGCGGCAGAAGCGCTAGAGAAAGGTGCAGCAGCGATGGGTTACGAAATCAAGGTTGAAACCAACGGTTCAATCGGTGTGAAAAACAGCCCAACCGCAGAAGAAATCGAACGTGCAGACGCAATCATCGTAGCGTGTGACAAACAAGTCGACATGAACCGCTTTGCGGGCAAACGCGTGGTTAAAACCAACGTAAAAGCCCCTATCCGCGATGCTCAAGGTCTGATTAACGAAGCGTTAAGCGCTCCAGAATACCAAGCAGAAGCAAGCAGCAATGCACAAGCGTCTGTGGCAAACAAAGCCTCTCAGGCTCGATCTGACCTCTACCGCTACTTGATGAATGGCGTATCACACATGATCCCATTCGTTGTAACGGGTGGTCTGTTGATTGCACTTGCTCTTGCCGTCGGTGGTCAGCCAAGTGAAGCTGGCATGGCAATTCCTGAAGGCAGCATGTGGAACCAAATCCTCAACGTCGGTGTGGTTGCCTTTACGCTGATGATCCCAATCCTAGCCGGTTACATTGCTTACGCGATTGCTGACCGTCCTGCTCTAGCTCCTGGCTTGATCGGTGGTTGGATTGCAAACAACGGTTCTTTCTACGGCGCAGACGCAGGTACAGGCTTTATCGGTGCCATCATCGCTGGTCTGCTTGTGGGTTACTTCGTGAAGTGGATTACGTCGATTAACTACCACAAATTCATTCAACCTTTAGTGCCAATCATGATTGCGCCAATCACAGGCTCGCTATTCATCGCTGGTCTTTTCATCTTCGTTATCGGCGCGCCAATCGCAAGCCTAATGGACGGTCTGACTGCGCTACTAACAAGCATGAGTACAGGTAACATCGTTCTACTAGGCATCGTACTTGGTGGTATGGCTGGCTTCGATATGGGTGGTCCATTCAACAAGGTCGCGTTCCTATTCTCTGTGGGCATGATTGCGAGCGGTCAAACTCAATTTATGGGTGCGATGGCGTGTGCAATCCCTGTTGCACCTCTAGGCATGGCACTGGCAACGGCGCTTGGTCGTAAGTTCGACCTGTTCGAAGAATCAGAAACCGAAGCGGGCAAAGCAGCTGGTGCAATGGGTCTGGTTGGTATCTCTGAGGGTGCGATTCCGTTCGCAGCGCAAGATCCAATGTCAGTGATTCCTGCAAACGTACTTGGCTCAATGGTAGCGGCAGTAATGGCGTTCTCATTCGGCATTACCAACAGTGTTGCTCACGGCGGTCCAGTTGTGGCTCTACTTGGCGCGATGAACCACCCAGTACTTGCTCTGATTTGTATGGCAGCTGGCGCAGTAGTTACCGCAGTAACGTGTGTAACTCTGAAGAAAGTTCGCAAAGCAAAAATGATGCAAGCAGCCGCTTAATCACCCCTACCCCCAAATGGCTCCTATGGCTTGGGCAATGTCGCCCAAGCCATGATTTTCTCTCATGGTGACACTCTATGTCTGATTTAACGATGTCCGATACACAAACGATTCAAACTCAAGCTAAGCATCCGATGTTTTTCCTGATGAACAACGTGATTCAAAACTACGCTTGGGGCAGTACTACTTCTGTTAACCAACTGTTTGGCATTGAAAACCCAACGGGCGAACCACAAGCAGAAGTATGGATGGGCGCGCATCCAAACGGTTGCTCATTGGTGATGGTAAACGGTGAGGAGACCAAACTCTCTTCACTGATTGCTCAAGACATGAATGCCTTTCTGAGTGAAGAAGTCACAAACCGTTTTGGTGAACTTCCATACCTGTTTAAAGTGCTTGCCGCTGAGAAAGCACTGTCGATTCAGGTTCACCCAAACAAACAACAAGCAGAATTAGGCTTTGCACTGGAAGAAAAACAAGGCATTCCCCTAACCGCTGCAAACCGTAACTACAAAGATCCAAACCACAAACCTGAGTTGGTTTACGCGCTAACCGAATACCAAGCGATGAATGGCTTCCGCCCAACAAGTGAAATCATCAGCTTCTTCTCTGAGCTGGCGATTCCTGAGCTGCAAGGCTTGGTGGGTGACCTTATCGCAAACCAAACGCCAACTGGCTTGGCGACCTTCTTCTCGGGTCTACTGTCACTAGAGGGCGAACAGAAAGAGATGGCGTTGACGGTGCTATTGGCTCAAGCTCGCATCACCGACTTACCTCTGTTCAACCTCATTCTTGAACTAGAGAAGCAATACCCTGGCGATATTGGTTTATTTGCACCACTGATGCTCAATGTCATTACCCTACAACCGGGCGATGCCATGTTCTTAGATGCAGAAACGCCACACGCTTACTTGAAAGGTACAGGTCTTGAGATCATGGCGAACTCAGACAACGTACTGCGCGCGGGTCTGACACCAAAATACATGGACGTGAAAGAACTCGTTGCGTGTACACGCTTCAACGAGAAGCCATTCGACAGCTTATTGCTCGCACCAAACGAAATCGACGATATGTTGGAATACCCAATTCCTGTGGACGATTTCAAATTCGCCATCGTTAAGCAAGCTCACCAACGCACTCTAGAAGTTCAAACCGCTGAGATCCTTATGCCTCTGGACACCAAACTTGTGCTAACTCACGCAAACGGCGAAACATGCGTAATTGAAAAAGGACAATCTGTTTTCATTCCGGCTTACGCAAAACAGGTTACTTTGGATTGTGAAGGTCGTGTCGCACGCGCTTACAGTTAATCGTTATTATTAATAGTACGTCACTAAAACCAACGCCTCGCCACTCGCGGGGCGTTTTGCTTTTAACCTTAGTCTTTTTAACCCTAGTAAAGCAATGGTTAATTGAGCACTATAGTCTTGATCCAAAACAGAAAAATTTCCCTACAAAACCAAGAAACTGTGTAAGACTTATTGAGTAGCCCTGTTGATAAAGGTGGCAAGATGACTCATAGAAACGCTCGCTCTCTTCATGCCATTATCGGCGCACTCGTCGGTGATGCAGCATCTCTCGGATTTCATTGGCTTTACGATCAAGAACTCATCAGGCAGTTTGGTTCTCCGCATCCGGAATTTCATCAACCTAACCGAACTGAATACCATGACAAAGGTTATTTTGCCCACGGTAGCAAGCAAGTCGGTGACCTCACCCACTATGGCGCACAGCTTGTTGCCATGTTAGATGCTCTGGTTCAAACCGGACACTACGACGAGGCGCGTTACATTCGCTCCTTTCGAGAATGGTTTGATTTTGGTGGTAAATGGCAGGGTTATACAGACAAACCAACTAAGCAAACACTGCTCAACATTCATGAGTTGGAAGCCAAAGAGCTGCGTGTGACCCTATGTGGGGCTGACGACACACAAAACCCTGCATTATCTAAGCTTCCGCCGTTGGTGGCTTTTCATTCCGATGATGACAAACTCGCTAAACTGGTCGACTCCGCCGTGAGGGTTACCAATAACAACGACACCGCAGTTATGTATGCCCAAGCTGTCGCAGTGATGATTCAGATGGCATTGCAAGGCGCTGCGCCCAAAGCGTGTGTAATGGCAGCTCAGACGGTTTCTCCAAAGATTGCTAACGATATTCAACGTGCAGAGGCGATGAGCGGCAGAACCGCCACCAGCGTTGCGGAGTCCGTTGGAATGCATTGCGGTTTAGACGCTTCATTTGTGGTGATTTGTCATTTGTTGATGAACTCAGAAAGCTACGAAACCACCATGCGTGAGAACATTTACTGTGGCGGCGATTCAAGTGGGCGAGCTATTCCGCTCGGTGCCATTCTCGGGGCAAGTTACTACGACACGCCAATGTCGATTCCAAATCATTGGATGGATCAAACCGCGCTACCTCGCCGTTTACTGCAGTGTTTATAACCCTCTTCAACCAGCGAAAAGAACAGAACCCAAACTCTGGTCTTTTCGTTGGTGATGATTTGAATCTTGCCTGACAGAAATAATCCTCGAAATCTTTACGCTATCCACCTACATTGAAGATAAAGCAAATCAAAGAGATAGCCTATGGACCTTAACTTGTTAAAAACGTTTGATGCGGTCATGAAGTCAAAAAGTGTCAACGATGCCGCTACCGCGTTAAACATCACTGCGCCCGCCGTGAGTCACGCACTCAACAAGTTAAGAGATCAATACCAAGATCCCCTCTTTGTTCGTCAAGGCAGAGGTATTGTGCCGACGAATTTCGCGATTGAGCTACACGCAGAAATCAAAGAGCCTTTAAGTCTATTGATTAACGGTTCGAAATCTCGTCAAGAATTCACGCCAGAAACCAGCCAACGTACGTTTCGAATCTCTAGCCATAAAGATATCGATTTAATGCTCGTGCCAGCCTTAGCGAAATACAAATCCCAGCATGCGCCCTTGGTTTCTATTGAAGCAGATGTGGAACACTTGAACGAACAAGACCGCCAAGACGACTTGAGACGCCGACGCGTGGATGTGATCCTTGCTACCGTGCCTTTGACGGATCATGGTTATCACAATGAATTGCTGTTTGAACAGGAACTTATGGTGACAGTAAGCCAAGATCATCCTCGTATTCAGGACGAGCTCACGTACGACGATTTCATGCGTGAATCTCATGTAACTTGGCGAACGCAGCGACTTAACACCAACGCTTTAGACTCTTTGATCATCGAAGATACGCTTCCCCCGAGACAAGTGGCGTATTCCACCGGCTCGACCATGACAGCGCTGCAGTTAGTGTCTCAAACCAACTGGATCTGCGTTACGTCGCGTTGGTTCTCTGACAACTTGACAAGCAAGCTCGGATTGAACGCTTTCCCTTTGCCCTTTGAAACCAATAAGGTGCCTATTTATATGACTTGGCATCAATCACAAAAGAACGACAAAGGGCATGAATGGCTAAGGAATGCGATTAAACAAGCGGTCACTCAATCCATTGAGTAACAGACGAGCAATAGCAGTACACCCATAGAAAAAGGGCAAAGCCTACTGCCTTGCCCTTGATGTCATTAGCCTTCGAATAGCCAGTTTTGCCAACTCTGCATTCTAAGAATCACTTTACGTACGATACTGAACATTTCCCATTTCGGTGAGTACACCGCGACATGTGCATCTGTGCCGGATGGCAATGGCATGTCTTTGACTAAGTCTGGATTATCCAATTCCACTTTCACTAAGATTCGGCCACCCGCAGGAATTTGCTCTGGGTATTTCATATTCCCTGATGGTGATACCGCGCCCTGAGCAAAAATGTCATTCACTTGTGTCACATGCGCCTGATAAGCATGACCGGGAATGGTATTGAAGGTCACTTCCGCCGGATAACCGACTTTCACATATCGTGCTGGTGCTTGTTTAAATGCAGCAAACAGTTGTTTGTCTTCTTTGTGGACGAAGGTCAGGTTGCCTTGAAATGGCACAATACGACTCTTCATACCCGGACGCAGCGCCACTTGCGTGACATAGCCATCCGTTGGTGCGGTAACGGTGGTTTTGCTCAGATTAAACTGCGCAACCTCAAGCTCTGATTGGTATTTGCTTTGATTGGCTTTTTGCTCAAGTAATTGGTTCTCAATGTTGTCGATTTTCTCTTGAGAAGAGTAACCTTTGCTTCCCAGCTTTTTGTATCTCACTAATTCAGATTGGTAAAAATCAATCGCTGATTCCGTGCGTTTGATGTCACTTTGAATACGGTTCACTTTGTCTTTAAATGGCGTGTCGTCAATTTGATAAAGTGGATCACCCGCTTTCACTTGCTGGTTTCCTTGCACATACACTTGGGTAACCATGCCTTCTACCTGAGACGTGATTGGCGTCGTCACGCTATACAAACGCGCCATGCGAGAAACCGGTTGATACATCGCCATGTAGAGAAAGATCCAACCAACGATGAACATGCCAATGACCGACGCGGTGGTGAGTGTCCACTTGGTTTTAGGCACACGAAAAACTCGAAACACGATAACGCACAGCGCTACGTAACTTAGGATGATGAGTGTTTCCATTATTCTTCCCCTTTCGCTTGCTCAAGTTGATGGATGCGGGCCAACAGCTGCTCGTAATCTTGTTGAGATATCGAAGGCTTAGCACCTAACCAGTTTTTCTTCTCTCCGTCGTACATGGTTGCCCAGATCCAAAGGAACGGCCAAATCACATGGAGGAAGAACAAGCTCACCCATCCCGCAACATGAATCGCATCGGCATGAGGGTGGTTACGTTTTTTCGCAATTTCGTAGGGAATATCGTGCAGGGCAATCAATCCAAAAATCAGAATCAACAGCACCACAAATAAGATCGCCAGAGAGGCGTAGTCCAGGGTTAAATTCATTGTGGAAGCTCCTAGTTTAAGACGTTCTAGACGTTTAAGACGCACTAAACACTGCTAAAACGTAACTGAGTGATGACTTTCCTTAAGCTTGTCGCTCCGTCGCAATGAAGAAATAGTAGGATGAGGCTTACATCAGGACTATTGATTCCTGTTTAAATGACAGTTTAGTGATATTTAATTGTCCATAAAATCATCAAGTTAGACCTCTATACCCATTCAAGTTATGAATGGTTTCATAATAAGCAGAACAGGATCGAATCTCGCTTTCTACAGATAGAAAAAAGCGATACCAATATTGATATCGCTTTGGATAAGGTTGCAAGACCAGTAAATATTCCGAAAAAATCGATTGGACCCCTCCATCTCTCTAAACGGGTATTAATAACCCGGCACAAGCAACAAACCTAAAATCACTTTTATCTGTCTACTGACCTAAACAAGTATCACCAATACGCGCTGGGGCGATCTGGTCTAAGACTTTGTTTAACGCTTTCCAATCACTTGCCATCTTGTTGGCTTGCTCTTGCGTTAGCACCGTGCCATTGGCAGCAATGCGGTCGTGCTCCACCTTCGTGTAGTGGAAAATCGTCATATCGATCGCTTTGTCGTCTTTGTAAGCATTTTCCATGTTGACGACGTTCTTTTTGCTGTCATCGACAAACACGACGTCACTGAAACTTTGACCTGTTTTATCCAGAATGTACTCAAGCATGGTGCCCTTGTTCATTCCCGTGGTCATCATGACGCCGTTGATGTAACTCATCGGACGCTCAGGGTTATCAATATAAACCGGCAAAGATTCCGCCCCTTTTTCCTTAAGCGCGGTACGAGTCATATCGAATTGGTTACGCATTAACTCTCGTTCGGTCGCGTAACGATAGTTCGGAGAGCGAGACGTTAACGCCATAACCGTTAAGCCTTCATCTTGCCAACCACGAAGCATGGCAGGTACATCACTTTCAATGGTTTTCATCGGAACCAGTTCGTACAGCATGCCAATAGAGTCTTGGAACAGGCAATCTACTTTGTCAGATTCTTTTGGCTTCACATCGAGTTTGCCTCGTTGCCATTGGTACCAAATATCACCACCGATATCGGACGTTGAAGTCAGCAATGTGTTATCAATATCGACCACAATCAGGGGATTTTTTCCTGCTTGTTTGAGTTGGTTTACTTTAGCCGCAACGTCGTTAAAGCTGTTGGTATCTTTGACAACCACATCCGCCATTGCATTAGTAGCAAAAGACAGAGCGCAAAATAGAACCGCTTTTTTTAGCGTCATAGTATTTCCTTAGTTTGATTGTTTCGACTAGCTCGAGTTCGTCAAACAACACTTACGTTATAACATAACAAAAACACAGTAACTTGTTGTTACGTTCCGACTATATAGTTGATGTCCATCACATAAATGGGAGCAAGGTTTCATTTTGGAACTCCGCTCATCGGATCTCCCACAAAGTTTCAGTGCTTCAAGGCGCCAGCTTGCGACAAACAAAAAAAGAGCAGAGACGAATCTCTGCCCTTTTACCTGCGCTCAATGATTAAGCTTGATAGTAAACGCTTCTTCCCGACAAATTAGCGCTGTATTAACTTCTGTATGCGTTATTTCTTCGCGTGGAACATCGCTTGCCCACTCTTGTCCTTATTCGACCAGAAATTGATGTTGAACTGAGCATCATCGCTCATCTCAATACGGTGCCAGTACTGCGGTGGGCTGGTAGCAAACTGGCCTGCATTAATCACCACCACTACTTCTGCTTCTGTGGCGTGTTCATCAGCAAAGCCGTAGTAAGTCACTTGCCCTTCCATGACGCACAGCTGTCCAAACACTCCCTCAGCGGTATTGTGATGAGTCAGTAGCGCTGGTGGCACATTGCCTTTAGTGAAGAAAGGCGTTGAACGTTGAACAGTCCAGTCTTTAGGAATTCGTAGATGCGACATAATGATACCCTCTCTAATTACAATTCTTTTCGTGTAAATCGGTTAAGCCTGAGCGGCTTGAGACAACTCTCGAAGTAATGGAAATGCTTGCGTAACTTGTTCTCCCGTCACGACGAAGCCCATGAGTCGGCTATTTTCATCTTCTGCCTTCGCGGCAATGCCAGTTTGAGAAATCTGCACACTCCAACTCGTCACCGAACTAAAATCGCCCGCTAATTGAATTGGATAACTCGGTGTTTTCACCTTTACCATCATAGGCGGTAGTTTCAACTCTGCTTCTTGCCCCAGTAACTGTTTGCCTAACACATTGGCACTTAGCACGATCGGTTGGAGATACGGCATCATTCGACCTTGGATCTCAGCACAATCACCTAATGCAAACACATTGGCTGCTGATGTCTGTAGTCGAGTATCCACCTTGATGCCTTTATTCACGCTCAACCCACAAGCCTTCGCTAACCAAGTGTTAGCACGTAAACCCGCCGCTGAAATCACCACATCAGCTTCGATTGTTTTACCTTTGCTCAAGCTTACCACCAGCGAATCATCTGAATGATTGATCGCAACAACCCCAGTCTCCAAGGCAAGTTGAATACCTTGCTGCTTAAGTTGATTCTCGAGCGGCAATGCAACGAATTCAGGAATCAAGTTAGCGAGCAAACGGGGATTCGGCTCAACCACCGTAACCGCTTTACCACTGGTTGCGAGATCCATGGCGATCTCGACGCCGATCAAACCACCACCCATTACTAGAATTCGTTTCGCACGGCTGATTTGCTCTTCCGCTAATTGATATTCTTGTAGCGAGTTTAGCGTTATCACCTTCGGTGCTGCATCACCAGATATTGGCGGCACAAAGGCTTTCGCGCCTGTCGCAAACACCAGTTTGGAGTAAGGATAGGTTTGGCCGTTGGCTACCACTTGCTGAGCTTGCACGTCGACATGCTCAATCATGGTATGGGCGAACAGTTCGATGTTGTGTTCCTGTGCAAACGCCTCACCACTTTTAACCACTAAGTCTTGGGCAGTTTGCTTGTTGCTGAATACATGACTCAAATCGGGCTTGTTGTATTCCGCGCCATCATCAGCAGTAAACACTTGCAGCGGAATATGTGCGTCCATTCGACGCACTGTTTTCACCAATTGGTAAGCCGCAAAGCCGCTACCAATAATCACAATAGGTGCTTGCATATTTGCCCCCTTACCCGTTGTATTCGACAAAGACGTCTTTACCCAAGTGGCATTCTGGGCATAGGAAGTAATCTGGCACTTCAGACCATGCCGTACCCGGTTCAACGCCTTGGTTAGGCTCGCCTTTAGCTGGGTCATAAACCCAATTACAAACGGTGCAAACCATGCATTGACAATCTGCGGGATGCGCCTCGGTACTAGGGTTGCTAGGAGCAGCATCTACTGCCGCTTGTGTTGTCGATGGCGCAGCGGGTTGGGATTGAACTTGTGGTGCAGACGCCGCAATCGCCGGAGCAAGAACTGGGCTCGTCAAGTTATGCTTCGCCCACAATTTCGCGATGTTCTGACCATGTTCACGGCACTCACGCATCGCTTTACCATCTGGTCGCCATTTGGTTTTCAAACTCACTGCGGTTTCAAAGCCTGCGTCGGTCAATCGAGCATGGATACGGTCTACCGCACCACCATTCCACCCGTAGCTGCCGAACGCAGCGGCTTTCTTGGCTTTGAAGCGCAGACCGGTAATTTCTTCCAGCATGCCTGCGATCTTCGGCATCATGACGTTGTTCATGGTAGACGAACCAACCAAGATGCCTTTTGAGCGGAATACGTTGGCGAGAATTTCATTCTTATCATGCTTAGAGACATTAAAGACTTTGACCGCCACGCCAGGATCGACATCGTGAATACCTTGCGCAATTGCATCAGCCATCATTCGAGTGTTGTTTGACATAGAATCGTAGAAAATCGTAATGCGATCTTCTTGATAATTGTCTGCCCACGCCAAGTATTGCTCGATGATTTGAGCGGGATTATCGCGCCATACAATACCGTGTGATGTTGCGATCATGTCTACAGGCAGATTGAAGCTCAGCACTTCTTTGATTTTGGCTGTTACCAAGCTGCTGAATGGCGTTAGGATGTTTGAGTAGTAACGTAAACACTGCTCCATCAACTCATTTTGGTCCACTTCATCATTGAATAAGCGTTCATCGCAGTAGTGCTGACCAAATGCGTCGTTACTGAATAACACTGCATCGCCAGTTAGGTAAGTCATCATGCTGTCCGGCCAATGCAGCATCGGCGCTTCCACGAACACCAATTGCTTACCGTTACCAATATCAATGCTCTCGCCCGTTTTCACGGTTTTGAAGTTCCACTCAGGATGGTGGTGATGACCTACAATCGAATCAATCGCCGCTTCTGTACAGTAAATTGGCGTGTTCGGAATCTTCTCCATCAATGCAGACAATGCGCCTGAGTGATCTTCTTCAGCATGGTTTACTACGATAAAGTCGATAGACTTAAGGTCGATTTCCATTTCTAAATTTTGGATGAATTGTTGACTGAATCGATGATCGACCGTATCAATCAGTACGGTTTTCTCTTCACGAATTAGATAACTGTTGTAGCTGGTACCTTTTGTCATTTTGTATTCTGTACCATGGAAGTCTTGAACTTCCCAATCGCGTTGACCTACCCAGTGGATGTTGTTTTTTACGTGAATTGTCATAATTACTACCTTGAATGACGGGATAAACAAAAATAATTTCTTCTTGTATTGCACTGGGCGTGCCAACTTTTAATTGCTATATATTTCAACACTTTAATTAAAATCCAATTTTAACAACTGTCATTTATACACAGTTGAAAATTGTCATTAAGACACTACAATAGTCATATTGACACAATCGGTATTGGCTATGACTTCTTTAATCGCGCAATGGCTACACATCACGCAAGACCTTAACTCGGCGCTCACTCAACAGGCTCGCTTCGATACGTTATTAACCACGATTCGAGAGGTATTGAAGTGTGACTCTTCTGCCCTTCTTTTATATGAAGACCAGCACTTTAAACCTTTAGCAATCAATGGATTGGCGAAAGAAGTGCTTGGACGCCGTTTCTCCATTGAGCAGCACCCAAGATTAGAAGCCATTGCCCGAGCAGGCGATATCGTGCGCTTTCCCTCCGACAGCGACTTACCTGATCCATACGATGGCTTGATTCCAAACCACGATGACAAACTGCATGTCCATTCCTGCATTGGTTTACCTCTGCTGATCGACGATCAACTGATTGGTGCCATTACGATTGACGCCTTCGACCCCAACCAATTTGATGGGCTACGCAACCAAGAGTTACGTTTTGTCAGCGCGTTGGCAGCAGGTGGCCTACACACTGCACTCCTACTAGAACAACTAGAGACACAAGCGAGCCTGCCACGCGACTCTTACGCCGAGAAACGCACCTTAAGTAATGAAATCATTGGTAACTCTCAGGGGATGAAGAATCTTCAAGAGCAGATTGATGCAGTCGCCGATACTGAATTGTCTGTGCTAGTGATGGGAGAAACGGGCGTGGGTAAAGAGTTGGTTGCGAGCGCTATTCACCATCGCTCTAGTCGCTCTAGCAATACTTTGGTTTATCTCAACTGTGCGGCGCTGCCAGAATCAGTCGCGGAAAGCGAGTTGTTCGGCCATATCAAAGGCGCATTCACAGGTGCAATCAGCAATCGTAAGGGTAAGTTCGAACAAGCCGACGGCGGCACACTGTTTTTAGATGAAGTCGGCGAACTGTCGTTAGAGCTGCAAGCCAAGTTACTTCGAGCTCTACAATACGGCGACATCCAACGTGTGGGTGATGACCGCCATATTCGAGTCAACACACGCATTGTCGCCGCCACCAACCGTATTTTGCATGAGGAAGTCACCGCTGGTAGTTTCCGAGCTGACTTATATCATCGTTTAAGCGTTTTCCCGCTTCATGTTCCACCTCTTCGTAAGCGTGAAGACGATGTGGTGTTGTTAGCTGGCTTCTTTGCCGAGCACTTAAGAAGCAAACTTGGATTGAACAGCATTCGTTTGTCCCCCACTTTGGTGCTAGCACTCAAAGACTATTCATGGCCAGGCAACGTGCGAGAGCTTGAGCATGTCATTAAACGTGCTGGTGTTTTGGCAAAAGCGCGTACCCACGCCATGGACATTGAGTTAGTTGAACAAGATTTTGATATCCGAACGCCGAATCAGAACATTAATAACGTTGAAGAAACGGAACAAAACTCTCGGCCTGAGCTACCAGAAGGCGGATTGAAACCTGCCACTGACGCCTTCCAAAAAGCGATGATTGTTCGAGCACTGGAAGAAAACCAAGGCAACTGGGCAGCAACGGCACGTCAGCTTGAATTAGATAACGGTAATTTGCACCGCTTAGCGAAACGCCTAAGAATAAAATAGGGATTGGGTAAAAAGCGTGTGAGATGGTGGAATTCCGCAGGAAAATCGATGTTGCTTGTGTCAAAATGCGCCATCTCAATCGACAAGTCATAAAGTAATGAATTTTCAAGCTGCTATTTTTGACATGGATGGATTACTCCTCGATACAGAGCGAGTGTGTATGCGTGTCTTCCAAGAAGCATGTGAAGCGCAAAATCTTCCATTTCACAAAGATGTTTACCTTTCTATCATTGGTCGTAATGCGGCGGGCATCGAAGTGATTTTCCGTAAAGCGTATGGTGAAGACCTCGACCGTTTGCATAAAGAATGGCGAACCCGATACGATGCGGTTGTAAAGCACCAAGCGATACCAGTGAAAGACGGTGTGATTGAACTACTTGAGTGGTTGAAAGAAAAAGGCATTCCTACCGCTGTTGCAACATCAACAGCAAAAGAAGTTGCTCAGAAGAAGTTAGAATTGGCAGGTTTGAGCAAGTATTTCGATAACCTGACGACTGGTTGTGAAGTATCACACGGCAAGCCAGATCCAGAGATTTACTTGCTTGCCGCCAGTCGTTTAAACATCGACCCAAGTAAATGCCTAGCTTTCGAAGACTCAAACAATGGTGTTCGCTCTTCCGTTGCTGCCAACATGGTGACTTTCCAGATCCCAGATCTTGTTGATCCTTGTGAAGAAGTGCGCGCATTTGATCACGCTATTGTCCCTTCGCTACATGATGTATTAGCAGGATTAAAACAAGCGTAACTAATTTTCGCTCACCTATCCCCTAAAAACGCTCCGAATTCCGGGGCGTTTTTTTTATGAATAATATTTACCCAACTTTACATTTAATGCCATGGTGGCATTCATAATATTGATGGATAATCGCCTACATAACCACAAATAAAACAAGGATTACATTATGCTCAGCAAAAAGCCATTAACTTGGCAAACCATTACATTGCACTGGATAACAGGGCTTGCCTTTATCGGTGTATTCGCGCTTGGTCTTTACATGGTCGATTTGCCACGAGGGCCCGAGAAAGGCGAATGGTATGGTTTGCACAAATCGGTAGGTGCGCTCATTTTGATTATTGCTTCTATCCGTCTGATTTGGCGCTTAAAAGAAGGTGCTCTGCCACCTGCATCTGAAATGCCAGTTTGGCAAGACAAAGCAGCTAAAGCGGTTCACGGGATCCTTCTCCTAGCGACCTTGGCAATGCCTATCTCTGGTATAGCGATGAGCGCAGGTGGTGGTCGAGCCGTTGATATCTTTGGTTGGGTAATCATTGCTAAAGGTCCAGAAACCCCTTGGCTTAAAGAACTCGGCTCGACCGTTCACCACTCTGCGGTAGAAATCTTGATCTTTGTGTTTGCTCTCCACGTTGCAGGCGCAATCAAGCATCAAATCATAGATAAAGATGGCACGATTTCTCGCATGCTTGGTCGCTCATAGGCTTCTATTTAGAGACAAAAACGCACTCTCGATTGGGAGTGCGTTTTGCTTTTAGTTCACCAGCATTTCACTGGGCTCACGAGCATAATCATCCGTCACTTACTTCTTCTGCCAACGGTCGATCACAAGCGTCGCAACCAAATCCCCTTCTACATTAACTGCGGTGCAAAACGTATCCAGCGGTCTTTCTATCACCAACAGAATGGTGATTTCCTCTAATTGAATCCGGGCAATATCAGAACAATCTGCATACCAGACTAGAGCTATAAGGCATACCTAGTGCGTCCACTGAAGAGACCATCGCCATAATACAAAAAACAAAAAGCCATCACTTTACGGTGATGGCTTTGTTGATAATACTTAAATAATATCTCTTTACATCGCCAAGAGCGTTTCTTTCTCTTGAAAAAGCCTTTCGACTTCAACTCCACCATCCTTGATCTGCTCATACTTTTGATCATAAATCGGGCTGTACTTAATGATTAAACCCAGAAAAATAGGATGACTAAGAATTTTTTGTAAATCAATTTGGTAAAGGTAAACGTTGCCGTAATCCTTAGAACTGTCGATCAACGCTAGCTGCTCTGCCCCTAACGTTTCGTATAAAGACATATCTTCCCTGCCTCTTGCTGTAAAGAAAGCACTCTTTACGCTGAAATGGTATCGAACGACGTAGTTGAGAACCAAGCCAAACAATAGCTCGTAGTCATCTGAATTCTTAAAAAATGACAACCCGAAAAACAAAGCATCTTTGTCCGACTTAACCGCATACTCCTCGGCAGATAGCCCCAAAATTTCAAACAGAACACCAATCTCTTGATGAAAGTACATGTATGACTCAGGGAGTTTCTTTTCTACGTTCCCTTTATAGAATACATCGACAATGTACTGCTTATTGTAGTCATCAAAGTTCTTTAAATTTGATGACGTAATATTGATTTTAGACGTGTAATCACCATATATTTCATGGGCTTCGGAGTTACTGCCTTTAAAATGGCAAACTTTGGAATTAAGCTCAGGATTCAGAATAATCGCGTGATAATGGCTATTAAACTGATTTAGAAATTTTCTATATTGCGACTCTAAAGATACAGGTACTTTAGGGGCATAACACTGGTTTAGAAAAATATTTAAACATTTTGTTGCATGAGCAATAATCAATTGTCGACGAGGTGATGGTTTAGTTACACCATTCGTCCAACGACTCATTGTAATATTATCCAGTCCTTTGAATTCATCATATTCTAAATGAAGTTTAATTATTAATTCCTTCCTAGGAATCTTTTTAAATACTACTTCTTTTAAGAATTCATGAAACTTTAACATTAAAATCCCCTTCGGAGATCATTACCAATCGTAAAAATACAATTATCAACAAACAAAAAATTAATACCAGGAAATACGATAAAGAATAGAAAAAAAGGAATATTCCTACATTTAACGTAAGAAAATAAAACGCCACCACAAAAATGGGTCTACTCTCATGTTTAAATTCTGATATTAAAAAATCAGATTTTTATTTATACTTGACCAACAATTTTAAAATGGCTAGGAAATATAATCTATTTGAACATAACAACCTGATTTGGATAAATTAAATCTGGATTACTTTTGAACTTAGGATTCAAGAACAAAAGATCTTTTAAATATATCTTACAATCTCGTGCAATTTTAGACAGCGTATCACCATAAACAATAACATAAGGGTCAATGCACACTCGATGATGGCTAATATCACTCTTATTATCTTTCAAGAATGTGTCACTATTAATCAGAAGGACTTCCCCTTGAGGAACAAGGTCTTCAACTTCTTCTTCCAGTGAGGCCGTTCTTGACTCATCAAAGTCAGACAACTTAAACTTTAAACCCGCTTCAACAAAGTAATCCCCATAAGGATTAGAGCGACTAAATTTACTTTCAACAAAAATATCAAAGTAATTCGATAATGATACTGAAAATCCTAGTCCCAACTTGCTTTCGACTCCACTATCAATAAAGTCTATTCCGATTATTGGATAAATCGAGTAGATGTCATCAAACTCATACATGTACCCAGCTTCCAACCCAAAGTAACGCTGGAAGTAACCATTAGATGAGTGGTGCATTTGCCCCTTAAGCAAATAATCATCTAACGTATAATCTATAAAGTAACTGTAATAGCTATTATTTTTGTCTGTATTTGGGTCTTCTTTTATATTGTAAAAACCTGTTGATACACCAATATTAGCCGACTTTTCATACCCAAACACGGATTGAGAAGACATTAAAACAAGTAGAAGTGAACTATAAATCCAATTCAAACCGAACGGTAACTGCATCTCTGTAATCTCCCTCATTTACATCTCCAAAATAAAGATCTTCAAAAGAGAAAACCAGATCAAAGTCCAGTGTTTTTCCAACAAATGGAATCTTCGACGTCGCCTGTTTTAGCTCTCCAACCTCAACAATATTATTGTTCACACATCTCGAACAAAATAAACTATATGGAATAACATCGGTTGAAGCCGTATGTTCCAATTCAAACTTGTCAGCGGTCCCTGAAGAGAAGACCTGCATCTTAATGCCTGGCTCTATGTGGCCTGAAATACTAATCTCATAGGTCGTCGTCCCTGTAACACTGTGATTACCCGTATCATATGAAAGAGAAAATATTCCATCACCAGCCACGTCCACAGCCGAAATAAAGGACGGTTTATAGTCAATAGTAAAGACCGTCGTATCATTGTAACTTTGGTAAGTGGTCGTCGTGCCATATTTCATATAGTAAGTAATAGGCAAACTCACCGTTGCATAATAAATACCCGATGGGGCATTTGCTGCTTTGAAGGCTTCGACAAGATTATCCAACTTGTACGAGCTCCTATAAAAGTCAAACGGCTTGTATTTTCTAGTCGCATTTAAGTCATAGCTAGCACGACATGTACTGTTGTCTCTTAAGATGAACTGACTTCCGGCTGAACTTTCATAACTGCAAGTATCCGCGTTTGAATTGTTCGTTACGCTGAAGGGACTCGCTGTACTAAATTGAACCCCTGTATGCTGGAACGTCGTGGTTACCTGAACCCCAGTTGTTGAGCTAAAAGTGAGCGTTGAAGTCGGACTCTTTTGAAAGCTTGGGTTCCAACTATGAACAGGCAACAAATTAAATGAGCTACTAGGCTGCCAGATCTGCTGTACGACCTCTCCCCCAACAACGTTGGCGTTCATCCAAGTGACTTCGCTACCAACCACTTTAGCGGTAATGTTGTTAGAGGCATAAGCCAACCCTGTATTTAAGCTAGCTATCGCAACGAGTGACAGGCTATATAGATACTTGTTCATTAATACTCTCATTTGCATTTATCACCCTGATAACAATGTTCTTCTTCCCGACGTAATTTGCAGGTAGCTTGAATACTTTTTCTGAGCCCGCCAATAGCTTGTATTGGTAAATGCAATTACTTGAGAACCCTTTTTCACACGTATTAATTACAGCGTTTAACATAGTGTTACTCTTATTCGTGAACTTAAACTCTTTGTTATTGACACGCTTAATTTCGTAATCTAACTGCACTTCAGAAGCGGGATCCATGAAGTAGATACGGTATCCAAAAGCAACTGAAACCGCAGAATCTTCCCCCTCACCTACATAAGGATATGGGTTAACATCAACTGCATAGACTTGGTCTTCATTGAATTGACATGTTTGCTTAGCACAATCGTTTCTCATTCGAACCGTTCTAGTTTCACCATCCTTTAAAATTATCTGACTAGGTGATACAGAGAAGGTCCAATTCGATAAGTTATCTTTGTTTACCTTAGTAACGATTTTCTCTCCATTAACATAAGCAACTTGCGCAAGTTCGAGGTTTATGAACATGTCTTTGCCATCGTTATTCGTAATAGAAAAATCAGCAAAGTGCTCTTCGTTTGCAACTTCAAACAAACTGCTTACAGCAACCGCGTGAGTTAGAAAGCTCGTTAGTGAAGTTAATAATAAAAATAATGTTCTCATGGCTATTACCTATTTTTAGTAAATTTATCGGAATCAGATATTGATAACGCGTAGTTTTGCAATTCAAGAATAACTTGTTTGTTCTTGTTAACGGACACTACGGGTTTAGAAAATAATTTGGCAAAATAATGTTCATTACCGTTAAAGGATACTTGTATTACCTCCATATCCGACATCAGTTTCTTATATCTATTGACAATACTGCTATCATTGAAAGCACCTAGGTAATAAATATGATCTTTTTCACTGCCTAAACCATTAACCACAATTTGCAAACCTAATTCATCTTCATCTATTTGTGGAAAGCAGTTGCTTTTACCGTATGAATTGTCAAGGTACCCCTCACGAAGCGCACAAATCTGTTCATTCGCAGTTAGTAGAAATTTTTCGCCTCTCTCAACTGAAATGTTGTAAACACCATCACCGACTTTAGCGATGGATGCGCATCCCTTACATTCGATGTTATTGATTGGGCGATTATTAAAATCTTCAAAGTAAGTCAAAACAGAGACCACTTCTTCAAACTCGGTAACGATCTCTTTGATTGTTCCCGGGTAGCTGAACATTTCACTATTTTCTACTTGCTTGTGTTTGTAACCACTGAGCTCGGTATCTAAATTAAAAGCATATTCGTTGTACTCATCTAACTCGATCAAGGTGTATTGACCTTGAATGGTCTCTCGCATATTTCCTTGACCATTTCTTCGGATCTTAACAAGCCCTAAATCATTTTTGTCTTGTGTATTCGTCTTTGCGTTTTTAATCACTAGATATGACTGAGCTCGATCCTTAGATGCATAGATGTCATCAGAAGTAACTATCGTCGTTGATTCAATATTTGCACTAAAGTTCTGATAATCTTCTGTCGTCCCGTTTGCATATAGGTTCGCGTTAAACTTATCGTTATAAATATTTGCATTAACCCCATAAACAGATTGTGAGTCGTTGCCATCTACATATTGAGATAGATCAGCGCTTCCAGACAGTAATACGCTGCCAGCCTCTACTTGAGGGGCATAGTACTGCAGGGTATTACTAAATCTTGTTTTGCTTCTAGTCGAATAATCAACACCGGATACGTATGAAAAGCTGTCATTAAGATCGAAGTTAACACTGATCGAAAATATGTGTTCGTTCAACGTAGAATTATTAAAGTCTTTTTGATAGCTATAACCTAAATCAACATAAACGTTATTAAAGATATTTTTACTGTAATTCGTTGATAAGTTTAAATTGCTCACTTCTAAGTTAGAATCTTGATACGTTTCCATGTATCGATTTGCATAAAAGCTTAATGTACCTTCATAAATGCGAGAAGAATAAGATGCCGTCGCTTGAACATAGTCATTATTACCGTATCGGATGCTTCCCAACTGCTTTGAATCTGTGGGAGTTTTATTTGCATCTAACATCTCATAGTCAAAATTCACATCTGCAATTTGAAAGTTAGTATTGAATAAGTATCCACCTTGAAATTTATTGATATATCCACCCAGGCTAAAGTTCGAATCAGTGTAGTTTGCGCCTATGCCGGCTGACACTTCTTGACTCGCAAGTTGAGTATTCCCACCGATTAGCAAGCGGTCATTTAGCAACGAGTAAGTTCCCGCTAAATCGAGATAAGTTTCCTCATAACGACGTTGGCCAATAGTATTGCCTGACTTCATTACTGATGCGGCATAATCGTAACCCCTTAACGAGGTTTCTGAATTATTGTTGTGGATAATTTTTTGGGACTCTTCTTCTGGATAGCCGACCGGTTTCAATACCACTGAAACCTCATAGTTTCCTCGAGGAAGATGACGATAGCTGATACTGTGCTGTCCTTTTGCAACCGAGTTTGTGTAGATGATTAGGTCGCCTCTCAAGACCTCAATCGTCCCTCGCGCTTTCATATCAAAAAACAGTTTTTTCGTGTTACCTACGTCTTTAACTAATAAATTATCATTGGAAAAATAACTCACGCCATACGTGTCTTCTTCACGATTGAAATTGAAAATAGACGTTGAGTTTTCCACTGTATTTCCGCGATGAGTTTCATACGCTTTTACTGAATTGCCATCAAAATCATAGGTGTACGCCAACTCATCAAAATCAAACTGAGCAGATCCACTGTCAACAACATATAAGGATGCCTCGAGGTCGATATGTGAGCGACCAAAGCCAAGTGTCGAGTCGTTGGTTAACGTCGCATTAGTTGAACCTTGATAATGAGTAGTGAAAAGGCGGTTAGTAGAAATCAGAGCACGACGATCCTCACTCAACTGAGTATAACCTAAATTAGTAGCCCCTTCCGAAAGGTAGTTGGCGGGAACTTCAATTACGGCTTGCTTCTGAGAATGGTCATAGACAAAGAAAATGTTTTCGTCGCTTTGCTGATCTGTAACCACAGCTTGAATAACATCGTCAATATGCTCGCTAGAGATCCCTGATCTTATCAACGCTTGTTTTAACTTCTCAGGTTCCTCGATGTTTTTTACACCATCAAAGTTAGAAAGAACTAAAATTGACGCACTGGTATCATTAGGAAGAGTAAATAAGATCTGATTTGATTGGTATTCATAAAAATGCTCAAAACCCGGCGGAATAAACTTTGAGTTTGCATACGCAGGGAGGAAAAAAATAGAGATAAGAAATAGAACCGTCAACTTAACAAAGCTAATATCGATCTTTTTCATTTCTATATTTTTTTTAGAGCCTGTACAGAAAAACAACAAATCAAATACCTCCAAACCTTAACACGATGGGACCTCATAGTGTTAAGTACAATGGTCATTAATTAAAAGTCTAATCCTATTGAGAGAGTTACTTTTCCACTACAACGCTCATCCTCTACATCAACTTGAACATCATTATCAAAATCGATTTTAAATTCCTTTTCTACCCATAACGTGTCTCTATTAGTAAAGAAATCATTCAACGTAATTTCTTTACCTACGCTTAATACTTCGCCATCTAGTGTGTGTTCAGCAAAATCAGCCTTAGTTGAGTTTCCTTTGTTATCAAAGCATTCACTTACTAAGACATTAGTGGATATTTTATAACCAGCAGAAAAGCTGCTTGGTACATCCGTGGTTACAATCAACTTGGTTTCAATACTTTTAAGCTCACCCGTAGCTCGATCTACTTCAACTTGTAACCTTGGTTGTTTAAATTTGAATTCTTTTATTCTGTATGAGAAAAACTTTTCATTTTGGATCTCTGCCGATAACGGCAACACTTTAGTCACTGAATTAGAAGACAGAGCGATAGAAGGATAAAGCAGAAATAAGATGATAATTTTCTTCATAGACTTAATTTGCGCGGCCTAAGTTATAGACCGCGCTTTCCGCATTATTTATCAGCGAATGCTACGTCTGCACGTAGGATAGTCGTGGCTGTAATCACGTCACCAGCAACTACATTCGAAATACCTTTGCCTGGTGCACTAGCAAGTTTCCATCTTGTTTGCCAAGAGCTATCAGCTGTTTCAACAAGAGCCGTATTTGGTGCTACAACCTTGTCATCCTTAAAGATACTCACATCAACTGTCGAAAGGTCAGTTCCTTTCTCAGAAGAAAACGACGGTGAATCAACACGATAGGTGATGCTTGATGGAACAACGCCTGAACTCGCTGCCGTTTCAGTACCAACTACTACAGGTTCACCCGCAACTCCTGTTTCAGAGTCCCAGTAACGTACTTCCACTGTTACAGCGTCTGAGGTAAAAGAACCATCAGCGTCAATTGTAAGACCCGCATTCGTTAGAGCTTTACCATTTTCACCTGTAATCGTGATCCACTCACCAGTTACAACTGTTGGAACTTTTGCTTCCCAAGTTAGTGTTGCACTCGTATCGTCGATATCACCACTTGCTGGGTTAGCAGATGCGCCGAAAGCAAATAGTCCAGTTAGAACTGCTGCAGATAACATTGTTTTTTTCATAGTATTACTCTTTCTTTCCTGTTTTAGATGTCAAAGGTGGCAATGTCGAAATTTATCTTCATCGTTCATCCCTCACCTCACAATGCATATACTACATTTTTCATCTAACTCAGAATTAGCATCATATTTTACAATTAGATTCCCATGCCAATAACTCAAAAAAAAGTATGAAACAAAAAAATTAAGTAAAAAATAAGTTAAGAATAATAATAAGTTAAGAGTAGAGTTAAATTAAAACGACGCTTGCGTAAGAAAAATCCTACGCGACATTTTTGTATTTATTACAGAATAAATTCTAACGAACATCACCTATAACATTAGAACTTGGAAAGGCTTATTGCGTAAATCGATGGAACTAAGTCAAGATCCTTAATCCTTATTAGCTAAAATCACGATGTGTCGTAGCCTCATGCTGAAACTCTGTTACACAACGACCAAAATAAAAATGTACAATAAAGCTGGTTTAGGGCTAAAAATAAAAAAGGCTTTACACCAATAATGTAAAGCCTTAAATAAAATCGCGCTAACTCCTAATGATGGAGAAAGTTTACATCCACTTCTCTAAAGTCTTCTTCATTTATTAATCTCAAAGTATTAACTTCAGCAACACGGTTGGCTATATAAATATATGCAACACCATTTTTATTGGTTTTCGTGGCATAAACGATCTTGGCATCACCCGATACAGATAAAGCCACATCTTGATTTTTTATCGGCTCTCCCTTTTCATTAACTAAAACGACACTTATTTTGTTAGTGTCCTGGCCGTCAGAACGCGCGTAATTTTTAACCAGCTCAACACTTTTTATGATGGCTTTAGATGTATTGTCTGGTTGAGATATCGTTTTGGTAAAACTCTCATTAAGCTGACCTTCAGTCTCGTTCTCGGAACTCAAAAAGCTCATACTACGAAACGAAACAGCTGAGAATGTTGCGCTAAAACTATATATACGAGCTTCAAAACCAGCAGAGAATGTATACGTTCTAGTACCCGGTATTTTCGACCTAAAATTTAACATCACTTCCCCATTAGAATCACTAACACCGGAATAATACCCGAGATCAGTTTGCAGGTTTCCAACCGTTTGGCCCGATACAGGCCGACCTGATATTTTGTCCTTAACAACAACGCGTAATCGATTGTGGCTGAATCCATCTGCGGGTCTACCATTAAATACAAGGGAATATGAGTCTATGTACGGGACTTCGGGATTAGTAAAACTAACGACCGAATATAACTCAATTTCTTTGTAATTAGCGGTAATATTTACACTCCCAACTGTTGTATTCCTTATGCTGACCCTGGCATTACCACCCGCGTCAGTTTCAACCTTAGAGCTATTCAATATAGCAGTGGAACTGTCTGAGGAAAAATCAACCTCAATGCCTTCAACAGGGTTTGAGTTTGCATCAATAACATATGCGGTAACTTGGTTTGTGGACTGACCGTTAGCTGGTGCATTATTTTGGGATATCGAAATTTGTGACAATCGAGCTGTATTAACATCCGCTATGAAGCTTATCCGTTGAGATACTGTAAAGTTTTCAGCCACATTAATTGACACATCTACATCTTCTGCTTTTTTGCTTGTTAACTCAAACCTAACTTTACCATCGCTATTTGTAATTAATGACTCCTCTACAAGGCTTGCATCTCCTGTTGCTGAGGCATTTATGGTTATTCCCTTCGCTACTTTTCCGTTTATCAAGAAAGTAGCCTCAACAATCGCTTTATCTGTATCGTTTGCAACTGCAGTCCCATCGATTGCGGTAGCCGATAACGAACCATTACTCACGCAAGTAACGTAATAGCCTTGCCCGTCATCAGTCAATGTGCTCCCACTAGAAAGGCTTACAACTTTATAAGTTGAACTATCCAAAGAAATATAGCCGCGTGACAATGGCCAGTTTTTTGTATTTGCTGTGTCATTGGTCCGAACTGCTTTTAATTCTGTCGATGTAGGAAGACGACCAAAACTACCGCAATACAAATTAGCGTTTTCTGGTCTAAAAGTCGCTACAGCAGGATTTGCCGAATGTGCAGAGTCAAAATAGGTGCCGTCATTGCGAATACCACCACTATCTGCGTCACTCTTAGTGAGAGGAGCAGTATAGATTTGATTGTTGTAATAGTGATCATCCCATAAATTTGTTTCGGCTGGATTAATCGCGACAATCTTCATCAATGCCACATCAAAACCGCCACGATGATCAGTCACAATAGCGTTCACATAATACTGACCAGCATGATCAACTTTGAAGGTGAATGTTTTGTTCGCGGTGTCCGAGTCATCCGTCAAAGCGACCGCAGAATCAAATGCAACCACCTGGATTAACTGGAAGTTGTCGTCTTGTTTATCGATAACGTAAGGTGATATATCGATTGTGTTTTCCTTACCCACTTCAACCGTATCCATGATTTCGATATTGTCCGGAATATCGATCCCCACTGCACTTCGCTCTGAAACCGTCACTACGGCAGAGCCAACCAGTACGTTTCCACTGCTGTTTTCCAGCGTGTACAAAATCCGCTCATTGCCTTTGAACGTTGCTGCGGGTATATATGAAATCTTGTTATTGGTTTTATCTAGAGTGACAGTCGATGTGCTGCCTGTTGGCATTAAGATGACATCGTCAGTTAAAGTAAAACCAGATAGAGAAGTGCTATCGCCAACCTTGATGAGTTCATTCTCGATATTGATTTCCAACGTTTCATCTTGATAACCAGCAACACCAAACGGGACTAATTCTGCCTGTTGCGCGTTATTCGCCACAACAACTCGACTGACACCGCTGCGCTTACCTATCATTTGATAACCGCTGGAATACCCATCAAGACCTACGGTATATTGATAGTCACACACCATTGCATGGTCAGAGATGATTTTGAAACTTTCATCATCACTGTCGACAAGTTGGCAGCTTGGATCTGATGAAAGGACTTCTATCTCATTCAGCGCGATACGTTCCCCCCCAGAACGGGCCACTTTATCAATGACATTAACTAAAACTTCTTCTGTGTCATTACTTTGTACAACGCTGTAAAAGTCTTCTGCATAGACTGAAACGTATTGGTCTACTTGATTTTCTGGCCATAGGTCACTTGAATTTCCCGAATCAGACTCGCCGCCACACGCAATTAAGATTGGAAGCAAACCTAGAGGTAGAAATGTACGACTCCATTTCTTTAATGTATTCACTTTTAATATCGGCATAGTACTCACTTAAGTAACGGCCTTTCGTTGTGCGGGCACGGTTCAAGTATTGGGTATCAGCACTTATATACATGAGAAATTTGAAGCTGAGCGAAAACGCTTTCTCATATACAAATTGAACTCAACTTTGAGTGAGTCAAATACTACCGACTTAACCGGCAACACACGCCAAGGCTTTGGATGCATATCCAACAATTATCATTTTTTATGCAATCCATGGTTTAGCACTAAAAGGGCATTGCCAATATACTTGCTAACTAATCGAGTAACTAATTGATATTAAATAAAAAGCCATTACCTTGCGGTAATGGCTTTGTTTTCTCCGTATTTGTCTTTACCGTTTATTGCGGGTCAAGACCAAGCTTTTGTAGCACTAGCTTAAAGTTCTCGCGACGCTCTTTTACGTTGTGAACATCGCCAGTTGAACAAGTCAAATCAGGGCAACCACGGTTAACGATACCTGAAACGTCATCGATAAATTGAGAGCCTTTTAGACCACTATCTACATACTGTTTAAGTTCGTTATGGTAATTCCAATCGGCATACTGCCCGCCTTCATCGTTGTATGCTTGAACTGACGTTACCCAGTAGAATAGGCCTGCGATCCACTTGATCTCTTTGTTCTCTTCCGAGCTACAAATTAGACCTGGGTTAGAACAGAAGTCTAGCTCAGCGTAAAGTGGGTTCGCCGGTGGCGCTTCTACCATTACGCCGTCAATCGTTTTACCAATAGTTGATGGGTCAACGTGCGAGCGACCTAGGTAGTGGTTAAGCGTACCGAAGTTTTGACGACCTGTAGTTTGGATTACGCCACGACCCCACCAACCACAGCCTTCAACACTTTCTTGGCTGCTGCCGTCCCAAATAAATTTACCCGCTTTCTGACCAACGTAAGTCTTACACTCGTCGCGCTCCCACACTTGCTTAGACGTATCTACGCTTTCTGGAACATCGTTACAGTGACCGTTGTTTGTCCAACGACCTGCCGCACCATTTACCAATAGACCGCGCTCTTCAAGTACTGCATCAGGTGCTGCAAAGACTGGAGCTGGTGCGCCATACCATTTAGCATGGGTCAGTGCACTGACTTCCATTTTGTCATCACGAGGACAAGAGTACGCATGATCCAAACCAGAAACTGGGTTTACACCGTAATCTGCGTATTTCTGGCCTAGTTGACCACAGCTCGCTGTCATTGGGTAATCCGCAGGCGCGCCGTATTTCACTTCAGACCAGTTGTTTTCATCACACGCGTTGTAGCGAATAGTCTCTTGCATACTTTGAGCAAGGAACGCAGCAATCGCGACTTTCGCGTATTTGATGTTGGTTGCGTCATCAACTTCATCGTTCATCAACCAGAACTTGTTACCCGCTACACCAATGTTGTGCATTGCGTTCAAGCCATCTAGGAAGTCGTTCCACTTGTAAACCGTTGACGGAACCCACTGAGATTGCGGCGTTTCGTATAGGAAAGCTTCGTTATCCATGACGCTTTCAGCGTTTGCCAGCTCTTGGTTTAGCGCTTCAATACGAGTCAATGAACCTTGCTCTAGCTCTTCACCCACGTAGTACAGTGGCACTTTCGCGGTTTGGTACAACTCAATCTTGCTGGTTAGTGCTTGAGAGTCTTGATCAAACATCAATGCGAACACGTTGCTGTACGCCGCTTTACGGATTTGCTGCTCGCTCTGCGTGTTGCCCATGAAGTAGTTTGCGGTTTGCTCCGTCGGCATGTTCGCGAGCATTGCAGGCGCTTCAACATAATCTGTTACTTGTTTTACGTACTCAAGCGCATGATGCCATTGTTCACTAGTAAGCGCAGCGGTTGCGTTCGACTTAGTAAACGCAACAAAGTCGGCTTTGTTAACAGCACCAGCTTTGTAGAGTTCGAAACTATCAAGCAAATCCGCAGTGAAAGCAGACGCTTCATCCCATACAGATTGACGACCAGAGTGCGTATCGTATGCAAATTCACCAATGCTTAGTGACCAACCAAATGTCGCTTGAGGCGCAAGAGCTGTGAAGATCAGGTTGTAAGCATGTGCCCAGCCTTTCACATCGTCACTCAGTGCATTGATCGCATCAATGTCTATACGGCTACCCGTGATATCAATGGCATTCGTCAGTGCTTGTTTAACCGCAACCGTGCCAAAAGGTGCGCCTTTGTCTTGCGTAGCAAGATCCAGAACATCCGATTGAATCACGATAGATGCTGTACCCGCGTTCTCAGCTTGTTCGATAGCCGACATAAACGAACGTGTAAGCTGCTCTAGGTCTGTTAGCGCATCACTGCTGCTTGCTGCGATAGTTAATGTGCTTGACGCTTGAGTGGATGGGCTCGCCACTACGAATGTGTTTGGCCAACCTGCCACTTCTAGACGCACTGGGTCCATTGGGTTACGCAATGATAGCGCTGGCGCTGTACCCGGCTCAGTACCATCACAGTTTAGATGCAATGACCATGAGCTATCGCTACCAGGTACAGATTGCGTCCAGTAAACCGCTGAGTAAGCAATGTTTTTATGAACCATAATGTCACCGCCTGTCGCATGATCACCACGAGTCCAGTCTGGGTACACATTAAAGTCAGCACACAGTCCACCTGTTGGAGGAGGTGTCGGTGTTTCTACTTTTTCAACTGTGATGTTCACACGTGCTGTCGCCGTTAGATTCTCAGCATCTGTCGCGACCGCTTCTAGCGTTACTGCACCTACTTCTGACGCCGTCCAGTTACAAGAGAACTGGTTTGTGGTTGATGCATTGAAATCACAGATTTGCTTGTTGTTTGCTTTCACGATAACGCGAGATAAATCGTCATCAGCATCCGTTGCACGAACAGAAATCGACACCGCCTCGCCTTTTTCAAACTTAGAACCGTTCGAAGGCGAAGAGAAGCTCACTTCTGGCTTAACAAAGCTTGGAGCAGCTTCAATAGCAACAGCGATACTGCGTTGCTCAACCATTTGGTTGTTCTGATCGAGAACCACCACTTTAAGTGTCGCATTGCCCACTTCATTTGGTGTCCAAGATTGAGAGTACGTCGTTTGACCTGCTGCGATGTTACGTTGACCTAACTTACGGTCATTTGCCCAGAACTCCAATTTAGAGATCAGTTCACCATCAACGCGTGCTTTAATCGTCGTTGTCTGACCCACCATCAATGTTTGACCTTGTGTAGGCGCGACGAACGTCAGCTCATGCACTTCTGGTGTCACAGGTGGTTCAACTGGCTTCTCTTTTACTGAAATGCTGACCGCTTGTTGCTGGGTTAGACCTGAGGTGTCTTCCACTACGGCTTTGATCGTGTGAGCGCCTGCGCCAACAGAAGTCCAGCTTGCTTGGAATGGGGCTTGTGTTACACGAGCCACTTGTTTGTTGTCGACAAAGAAAGTCACGGCTTTAACGTTGGTATTAGTCGCCGTTACGTTTGCTAGCATGGCAACCGCTTGACCTTCTTCAAACTCAGCACCATTCACTGGCGATGCCAATTGAAGAGAAATTTCTGGTTCGCCTACTTCACCTTCATCGTCAGCAATCAGACGAATGGTATTTTGAAGAAGAGTCAGATCCAACACGCCGCTCACACCGAGCGTTAGCTCAATACGTTCACCTGCAGGCAGTTGTGACTTCACCCAACTACCACTGTCGAATGAGAGAGCCAGTGTGTTTTTGAATAAGCTGCCTTGTGCATTACTAGTGAACTTCATGCCCGGATAGCTAATGCCCGTTGCAGACCAAGACGGTGTCGACATAGACAGGTTTGAATCAAACACAACCTTCGCATCACGTAACTCAACTGACTTTGGACCATCATTGGTTAGCGTGACTTTATAGGTGTTCCACCACTGGCTTTCTGAACCAACGATAGCAGCGTCTGTGATCACTCCCGCGTGCGCAGCAGGTAACCCCATACCGATCGCCAGTGCTAAAACACTTGGCATGATCGCTAGCGTATTCTTTCTCATAATTAAGGACTTATACAAACAACAATAAAATGGAAAGGGATTATAGATGCGAACTTTTTTCGCGCCGCAGCGGACAGGTGTAACTAAATGTAACTTAACTTACAGATGTAAAAGTGCCAAAAATAAAGCGTCTTCTCGCGTCAATTTGACGACATTTCGCACGTAATCGGTAAGCAAACAAAAAACTGGGACTCTAGTTCAAATTTCTTAAAATGTGCGCCAGATTAAACAAATCTATTTTACCATCACGACAAGCAAGCGAATTTGAACCAAAGGTATTCTTGTGCCCTTTAAAATCAGCAAGTTACAGAATAAAAACATTTGAAACATTTACTTACACGTTAAACAAAACCATCAAGCTAAGCTCACTAACTCTATTAATGTAAATGGGCTGAATCAACCAAATGATGATCTTCACACTTTGCCAAATCGGCAGAGTAAAATCAGGTTGATGAATGATCAGATAGATAAAGTGATAAGTATAACTTTGCAACAAAACGTCAATATCCGAATTGAAGCACGGTTTCAACCTGAATATTCGATGATAATGAGATGCATTGGATCGGTTTGAATCCAAGTCAGCCCAAAAATAAAATATGGAGAGTGTTATATGTCTTTACGTTTACTAGCAGCAACCTTTGCACTGGTTGGAATGAGTTTTGGCGCGCAAGCAAGCGCAGAGTGTGAAGTGTCCATCGATGCTAACGATATGATGCAGTTTTCAACCAAGACTTTGAGCGTTCCAGCAACGTGTAAAGAAGTGAAACTGACGCTGAACCATACAGGTAAGATGCCAGCACAATCTATGGGTCACAATATTGTCATCGCTGATACAGCGAACCTACAATCAGTAGGTACAGAAGGGATGTCAGCAGGTCTTGAAAACAACTACGTGAAACCTAACGACGACCGCGTTTACGCATTCACTAAAGTGATTGGCGGCGGAGAAAGCACATCGATCACGTTCAGCACTGAGAAGATGACTCCAGGAGGCGACTACTCGTTCTTCTGTTCATTCCCAGGCCACTGGGCAATCATGCAGGGCAAGTTTGAATTCAAATAAACTCACTCAATAGCAAAAAGGGAAGCTGCGGGGCTTCCCTTTTTTATTTAGAAAGAATAGTGGTCGTAGTCATCTTGCTCTTCGGCAGTAGAAAAACTTAACGCCAACACGTCTTCAAACGGCATCGGTTTATAGAAGTAGAAACCTTGAATCAAGTGGATATCTTGCTCCGCCATAAACTCCAATTCCCCTTCGGTTTCTATTCCTTCGGCTACGGTTTCCGCTGCGGTAATTTTTACCAGTTTGGCCGTCAATCTAAACAATTCGCGACCATTTTTATTGTTGAGGTTTAAAACCAGAGAACGGTCAATTTTTACCTTATCAAAGTCGTACTTGGACAAATAGCCAATTGAGGAGTAGCCAGACCCAAAGTCATCCAAGGCAATCTTTACGCCGGCCTCACGAAGAGAGGTTAATACTCGATGGGTCCTGAGCTCATCTTGAATCAACATATCTTCGGTGATTTCCAATTCCACTTGCGAGTAAGATAAAGCACTTTGGTTAATCATACTCAGCACTTTTTCAGTGAAGCTTGGGACGAGACACGTCTCTGGCGACAAATTGATTGAAACCTTAAAGTTAGGCTTGTCCGCTAAAGGCGCAACCTCTTTTAAAGCGGTTTCAACTACCCACAAATCCAACTCACTCATCAACCCTACTTTCGCAAAGTCATCTAAGAAAGTCGGCGGCGTAATCTCACCAGATTCAGAACGATGTCGAATCAACACTTCAAGAGAATGAATCTCGCCAGTCCGCGTATTAACCTGAGGCTGGTAATACAAGACGAACGCACCATTATTTTTCAGATCAATAATACGTTTTTGCGCTGCAAATTTGCTCGTAATCTCTGGGAAAAAAGCCCCTGCCGATTTGCCATTTTCGACTCCTTCATAGTTGAAGAAATCATCAGAAAGTGACTTAGCAAACAAAGCATTGGTGTTGCCAATATTGTCCATCTGCTTGAAGAATGGAGAATAGATCATCACACCTACCAAGATGATGATCAGCTGCAACACCGCGCCAGTCCACGTATAACCCGTTCCAATGTAACCACTCATCAAAGGAGGAGTCATCCAACTCATGATTTCAGTCATCGGAGCGACCAAGCCAACCGCAGTAGCCACGTAAGCAATAACGAGCCCCACGATAGGTACGATCAGGAACGGTACAATTAACAGAGGGTTAAACATAATGGGCAGACCAAAGATAATCGGCTCATTAATGTTGAACAGACTTAAAATTAAGGCCGCAGTTGCCAACGCTCTGTAGCTGCGGTTCTTAGTTAGAAACAACATACAGAGTACTAAAGAAATGGTGTTACCTGCCCCGCCCATACCCGCATAAAAATCGAAGAAGTTGGTGGTCAGTATGGGTAATGGCGTTCCTAATAACTCATGGTTTTCTATCGCTAGACGTGACGCTTCGTACAACTCAGCTTTATATGGTGCAAAGATAATGTGGCCATTAATCCCAATTGACCAAAATAGATTGCGCGCCAACTCGTAGATAATGCCATCTAGTAGAGAATATGGATCAAGGTTCGGCAGCAAGAAGTCTGCGATATCAGCCGCACAAAAAACGCGTCCCAACAAATAGCCAATCAAAGTATAACCGACAACCAACAATATCGTTGCCATGATCAAGTTGTAAGACTGATCGACGATATTTGGTAGCTCAGATCGCATAAACCATCTGCGGTTTTGCATTGCACGCACAGACCATCCCACCAAAATAGGAATGATGATCGCCAATGGGTAGTTGCTCGGTACGACTGTACCTTCTTGCAGTAGTCCCCACTCATTGCACACAATAAAATAAATCATCAGTGATGGCGTAATCACATTAACGCGTGAGACTTTTAACAATGAAGAAAGAAACTGCGAGAAGTACACCAACAACAAAATCGGGAACAACTTCCAGATGATAGAACTCGCAGCCCCAACAGTTGAGCCAACTTGCTCATAACCCGCCATCATGAAAAGGTTGCTCAGTAACGTACTGAAAGCGGAAATCAACGATACTGGCAGTAACATAACCAGCACGTTACACAAGCCGTTTATATACGAGTTGGAAGAAATTACAGTAAAAAGCCGATTGATGTATCGATTGTTCATTTGGCTAATTTTATCCATTAGTAAACGACTGAAGAGTCGCTCAGGAAGTTCGCCGCAATTAAGGTCCGTTTAATTTGTTTCGCAATGAGGGAGAGTTTCGACAGACAGTCGATGACGGTATCATTCGAGTAACAAAGCGTTGATCGTTCAACGTTGCGAATAGTCACTCAACAAAGGTAGCCACAAGCTAACTTGTTGTTATCAACTAAACCAAAAGATCATGGACTAGGACGACCAACCCTCTTTTGGTTTAGATAAAACCCGTTGTTTCTTAGGTCAACGTGGTTTGTTACTTTGCCTGCTAATTAAGCAAGGAGGCGCACATTAGCGCCAACAAGCCTCTCTTTCCACTCAACTTTTTAATTGTGACGATAAAAGCCAGAGAGATTATTGTTCACGTAAAATATCCGAGAGAGGAAGCGGTCGGGTAAAGAAGTAACCTTGTACTTTATCTACCCCACACGCCTTAACAAAATCATATTCTTGTTGTGTTTCCACGCCTTCAGCTACTACTTCACAATGGGTAATATGACCCAGTTTCGCCACCACTTCATATAAGTCTTTGCCTTTTTGATCATTGGCATCCAACAGTAAAGAACGGTCCAGTTTAATCTTATCAAACGGGTACTTTAGTAAATGTGGGAACGACGCATAGCCAGTACCAAAGTCATCCATTGCAATTCGAATGCCTCTAGCTTGTAATGCTTCCATGGTTTTAATCAGGAACACTTTATTACTCAAAATCGCCTCTTCGGTGATTTCTATCTCCAACCATTCTGGCGAAATCCCATAGTGAGTAAGACGTGCAAGTAAATGCGGAACAAATTCTTCTTCCTCAATGGTCGCGACTGCAATGTTGATCGCAATTCGACGGTCCTTTGATAACGTCATTTGTTGCATGTCTGCCAACACTTTCTCGATCACCAACTTATCCAGCAAAGGCATTGAGTTGAGCAATTGGAAATCACTTACGAAAGTAGGTGGGTGCAGCTTACCTTCTTTGTCGACATACCTAAGCAACGCCTCATAAGAAAACGTGTTGACATTGCTCGTCGATTGGAGCTTTTGATAAAACATCACTAACTCCCCTTCCCTTAAAATAGAGGTAAGCCGCTTTTGCGCTGTCGACTTGCTGATACTTGAGTTATTCGAATCGCGAACATTATTGAGTAAGGTTTTGAACAACGAGCTCTCGATACCTGTGTAAGCCGTATTCGCTCGAAATTGCGCCGAATACTTGCCCGCGTAAGCCAAATAAAACGGACGATAGATAAATATGCCAAGTACGATGATGAACAGTTGCAATAACGAGCCTTCAATTTGGTTACCCATCGCAACGTAACCACTGAACAAAGGCGGGGTCATCCAGTTAACGATGTTTTCCACCGGAGGAACAAACCCAGACGCAATGGATCCGTAAGTGATGATAAAGCTCAGCAACGGCACCAACACAAAAGGCACAATCAACAATGGGTTAAAAATGATTGGCAAACCAAACAGCAGAACTTCATTGATATTGAAGATCACCAACGGAGTCGCCGCCAACGCTAGCATCTGGTGGTTACGTTCTCGGGCAAACATCAATACGCACAGCAATAAACTGATGCTGTTACCTGAGCCACCCATCGACATAAACGCGTCGTAAAAACCTTGGCTTATCACATTAAGGGAAGCTTCGCCCGCTTGCCACGCTAAAACATTCGCTTCTGTTGCGGCGTAGATTTGTTGTTTAATCGCAAACAGAAGATTATGGCCATTGATACCGATTGAACCCAGAAGTCCCAACACAGTTTGGTAAATAATCCCGCCTTCTAACGTGAGAGGGTCAACGCCTAAGCTACGAATCATCCCACCAAACAGGGCCATGATGATAGCGGTCAATTGAGACACCGCCAACGCAATCAATACGAATAAAAAGAAGTGCAATACGTGCTTGAGTAATCGTGACGAGAAATCCAACGCTTGTGGCTCTAATAAGCGTATCTTAAAAATATTGCAATAGACGTACGTCATCATCGCACTAAACAACGCCAAGAGCGGGTTGTTTGGCAACATGTAAGTCATAGACAAACTGCCGTTTTCTATCGAGATCAAGTAGAACATGATCAACGAATAAATGATGAAGACGGCACTCGACACATTTGTTTTATGTGAAAGGTAATAACCCGCCACCACACAAAATGCGCTTGGGTACAAATTGATGAGGATATCTGACAGATGAAATAACATCTGAGACAACTCTACCCATCCAGATAGACGGAATGCATGTCCGAAAAAAACGGCAAGTGCATTCGATAAAGTCAGGGGTAACAACAAGAGTGCTATGGAGGCCAAATCCGTTAAGTAGGATTTAGAGCCAGCACGCCATTGCCCTGTCAGCATCGATAGACGTTGGAACGGTGAAAAAGTGAGGTTCAAGCCAGTTTGCATGGAGCATCTTATAGTAAAAAGGAGATTCAACTGTCATCCAAACAGTCGTGAGTGCAACCGCAGCCAAAGGCAGAGACCATCTAAGTAGTCTTAATAAGCGTTTTTATATGTTTTGAAGTAATCAACAAGCGAAAGATACGTTGCGGGCGTAATTTAGCGATTATATGCCCTTCGATCCATTAAGATTATTTGTCGTTTCGATAAGCAACACCAAGCGGCGCATATAAAAAAGGGGGAACCTAAGATCCCCTTAAATTCATCGTATTGTGTTTTGTTCACTATCAGTGGCAATCAAACATTTTCGATTTCACGTTAATTAAGAGAGAAAGTCACCGGTTTGATGTTTCCATAACTGCGAGTACACACCACCGAGTTCTAGCAGTTCTTGATGAGAACCTTGTTCGATAATCTGACCTTGATCCATTACAATCAATCGATCCATCGCAGCGATCGTGGATAGTCGGTGGGCAATCGCAATCACGGTTTTCCCTTCCATCAACACTTCTAAATTCTCTTGAATGGCCGATTCTACTTCAGAATCCAGCGCTGAGGTTGCTTCGTCCATGATAAGGATTGGTGCATTCTTCAATAGCACGCGGGCAATTGCCACACGTTGACGCTGACCACCAGAAAGCTTAACGCCTCGCTCTCCTACTTCTACATCGTAGCCAACATTTCCTTGCTCATCTTTCAATTCACTAATGAACTCATGAGCATGGGCTTTTTGTGCCGCTTCAATGACCGCTCCTATCGATGCATCTGGATCGCCATACAAGATGTTTTCTTTAATAGAACGATGCAACAACGACGTATCCTGAGTAATCATACCGATGTGTTGGCGAAGAGATTCTTGCTCAACTTGTGAGATGTCTTGACCATCAATGCGAATGGTGCCGCAATTCACATCGAAGAAACGCAGCAACAAATTCACTAAAGTTGATTTACCTGCGCCCGAACGACCAACAATACCAACTTTTTCACCCGGCTTGATGTTTAAATCCATCTGCTCAAATACGGCTTTTTCGTCATTGTAATTGAAACCCACTTTCTCAAAGCGGATTTCGCCACGTTGGATTTGCAATGGCTTCGCGTTCGGTACGTCTTTCACTTCAACATCGTTTGAAATGGTATTTATGCCATCGACAACCGTACCAATGTTTTCAAACAACGCACTGACTTCCCACATGATCCATTTCGACATCCCTTGTACACGCAAAGCGATACTGATACCGACTGCAATGCCACCAATCGTGACCGCCGCATCCAACCAAAGAAATACTGACAACACACTGATGGAAATCAACAACAGATAATTAAGTGCATCAACACTCAATAGTAAGCACGTCACCATACGCATTTGGCGATACACAGTAGCCAAGAATTGCTTCATGCTGCTTTCCGCATACTCCAGTTCACGTTGAGAGTGGGCAAACAATTTAACGGTAGATATATTAGTGTAGGAATCGACAATACGGCCAGTCATCACAGAACGCGCATCAGCTTGATCGGTTGCTACTTTCTTCATTTTAGGAATAAAGTAAAGTTGGATAACGACATAAATGGACAACCAAGTAACAATAGGTAACATCAACAACACATCGGACTCACCCATCATCCAAATCATGGAGAGGAAGTACACCGAAATATAGACTAGTACATCCACCAGCTTCATCACAGTTTCGCGCACAGCAAGTGCACTCTGCATAACCTTAGTCGCGACACGTCCAGCAAAATCTCGTTGGAAAAATCCTACAGCTTGCTTGAGTAAGTAACGATGGATTAGCCAACGAATCGACATCGGATAGTTACCTAGTAATGTCTGGTGCATGATCATTGAGTGAATCAAACCAAGTAACGGCATGACCACCACAACCAGAAACAGCATCATCAACATGCGATCGCCTTGATCTTGCCAGAAGGTAGCGCGCTCCTGATTCGATAAAATATCAACTAATTCACCCATATAGCGTAATAAGGTGACTTCTGTAATAGCAATTAATGCGCTCAATACGGCCATCACTGCTAATGGAACTTCGAACCCTTTAGTATAAAAACGGCAGAAACCAAACAAGGTTTTTGGCGGTTTTTCGGTCTCAATTTTTGGAAAAGGTTGGGTTAGTTTTTCAAACCAATTAAACATAACAAGCACTTCGATTCTGTCGAATAAATTCCCGCACGTTGTACTATCTTTTGACAAAAAAGTCAGTAAAATAACGAAAATAAAATCCATAATGATAATTATTACTATTAAGATTAGAACCAAATATAACTGTCGGAAATAGATACATGACAAAAACAAATTTGCTTGCTGCTGCGATTCGAAAAAGCCTCGTCTACGCCGTAGCTCCAACCGCCGCAGTGGTTGCCTTATCTGCTCATGCTGAAGAAGACGCAACCGTGATGGAAACGCTCACGGTTACCGCTCAAGCCTTAAAAGTAGATACACCAACGAAAGAAACACCACGTTCAGTTTCTATCATCTCTGAAGATGAGCTTCGCGCCCGCGCGCCCAAAAAACTGGATGAAGCGCTACGTTACACATCAGGGGTGACTGCTCAACCATACGGAGCAGACAACGATACTGACTGGTTCAAGGTTCGTGGTTTTGATGCTGCAACTTACCTAGATGGGAACCGCCTATTTCGTGATGGTTACTACACCTGGTTAGTGGAACCATATGGCCTTGAAAGTGTTGAAGTAGTAAAAGGGCCAGCGGCGGTCCTTTATGGTGAATCTGCACCAGGTGGTGTTGTGAACGCAGTGCAAAAGAAACCGACCTTTTCTCCTCAAGGGGAAGTCAAAGTTGAAGTGGGTAACAACAACCACCAAGCCGTTGGTTTTGATATCGCTGATGAAGCAAATGAAGAAGGCACCGTTCGTTACCGCCTAGTGGGTCTAATGAAGAGCGAAGATGGCGAGCTTGATGGCACGCACAACGAACGTTTCTACATCGCACCAAGCGTTGAGATCGACATCAATGACCGCACGATGCTAACGGTGTTGGCAACCTACCTTCATGACAATGGTGTTCCAACCAACCCATTCTTCCCTGCGGCTGGCACGCTAATCGGTTCTGACTTCGGTAAAATTGATCCATCAACAAACCTTGGCCAACCCGATTACGACAAGTACGAGCGTACTCAATTCTCTCTAGGTTACTTGCTTGAACACGACATCAATGACACGTGGACGTTCTCGCAAAACCTAAACTACGGCTCTAACGAACTGTACCTACGAAGCTCTTACGCATTCTCTAACAACGATCCATCAGTTGAAGAACTAGCTCAAGGTATCGTTTTCCGTGACGGTAAGAACCAAAGCATTACATTCGACAACAATGCTGTTGGTAACTGGATGACTGATAACGCTGAACATACTGTATTGGTTGGTATGGATCTGCAATACCACAAAACAGATGGTGATGAGCAAGACAACTTTGCGTTCGGTACGATCAACCCGTGGAATCCAGAATACGGCAACTTCACACCACTTGATCCTGCCAACAACATCAAGCGTGAAATCTCTAAGTCTCAAGCAAGTGTGTACTCACAATACCAACTAAAACTGCACGAGCAGTGGATTGGTAACGTTGGCGCTCGTTACGACTGGGTAAAAACAGAAAACACAGGCAAAGGCCCTTCTGTTGACCAAAGCGAATCTCGCGACGATGGTCAGCTTTCTCTAAGCGCTGGTGTCATGTACCTCGCGGATAATGGTCTGTCTCCATACGCAAACTACTCTCAATCGTTTGAAGTCATCAGCACGATTGATGCAGCCACCAACGAACTATACAAACCACTTGAGGGTGAGCAAGTTGAAGTGGGTGTGAAGTACGAGCCAAGCTTTATGGATGGCTACGTAAACGTTGCTTGGTTCGACATCACACAGAAGAATGCTCTGGTGACGAACCCATCTACTTGGATTGCAACACAAACTGGTGAAGTAACATCAACAGGTGTTGAAATCGAAGGTGCAGCGCAGCTGACTGATGATCTAAAACTGATGGCAAGCTACACATACACTAAAGCTGAAACAGACGAAACCTTTGGTCAGGGTAAACAGCAAGCAGCGCTTATTCCAGAGCACCAAGCCTCTGCATGGTTAGACTACAGCGCCTACGAGCTGATTCCTGGTCTAAATATTGGTACTGGCGTTCGCTACGTGGGTGAATCGAAAGACAACCCTAAGAGCTCAGACCTAACCGTTCCTTCTGTCACACTATGGGATGCATCGGTTACTTACGACATCACCTCACAATGGCAAGCTCAGTTGAACGTAAACAACATTCTTGATGAAGAATACGTATCAGGTTGTGACTACTGGTGCTACTACGGTCAGTCACGCACTGTAATGCTAAATGCAAACTACAGCTGGTAATTAAACAAACCCACTCCCCTCACTTGAGGGGAGTTTTCTCTTTGAAGATCCTTCCATGTTTCAACTATCTAACATTCAGGTTGTTCGCGGCAGACGTCAAATCCTCGGCATCGACAATCTTACTATCCCAACTAACAAGCTGACCGTCGTTTTAGGTCACAACGGTTCGGGTAAATCAACATTGGTAAACCTGCTTTCTGGTCAGATGGCACCAGACCATGGCAGTGTTGAGTTAAATAGCCACTCACTCTCGAGTTTTAAAACCAAAGCGCTCGCTAAACAGATCGCCTACCTTCCACAAAAACTGCCTTCATCTGCGGGTTTGACCGTGGAAGAGTTAGTTCGACTAGGGCGGTTTCCTTGGCGCGGAGCATTAGGTCGCTGGAACTCAGAAGATAAACAGATCATTGCTGATGCAATGGCGCGCACGGGCGTATCACCCTTTGCAAAAGCACTGGCGGATGATCTTTCTGGTGGTGAGCGTCAACGCGCTTGGGTATCGATGCTACTCGCTCAGCAATCTCCGATTCTTATTCTTGATGAACCGACCTCCGCTCTAGATGTGCACCACCAATTTCAATTAATGGCACTACTGTCTGAGTTAAACCGAACCGAGAACGTAGGCATCATCGTCATCTTGCACGATCTAAACCTCGCACTGCGCTATGCAACGCATATCGTGGCACTGAAGAAAGGCGAAATAGCCTTTGAAGGGAACGCTGAAATTCTTTTGGATGAAGCGCGTTTATCTGCACTCTACGAGTCACCAATCAAATTGATTGATCACCCTACGCCAGCAGAAACACTCGCGAGTCAAAAAGTCGCGGTGGTGTGCGCATGATGCGACAAAAAACGATGGGTTGGAAAAGAGTACAGCATTGGTTTATTGCGAGCTTGTTTGCCATGTTCGCAACCACCAGCGCCCATGCTGAAATTACCATCGAAGATCAGTATGGCTCTCATACATTTGAGCAAGCACCAAAACGCGTGGTTGCATTAAACTGGGATATTCTTGAGCAAGTTCTGGCACTTGACGTCGTGCCAATTGCTGCGCCAAACCTACCAGCCTACCGAACATGGGTCGTTAACCCTGTTGCGCCTGAATCGATAGAGGATGTTGGCACGCGCTCTGAACCCAACTTGGAGAAAATCGCCAGCTTGGACCCTGATGTGATTCTCGCCGCTTCTCCTCAGCAAGACTTGATTCCTTTGCTCAAGCAAATCGCGCCTGTGATTTATTTGCCGAACTTTGCGCAAAACGAAGCCGCTGCTGAAACGGCAATTAAACACTTCCGTACATTAGGTAAGCTGTTTAATAAACAAGATTTAGCAGAGAAGGAACTCGCAGAGCTCGATGCATCTTTTGCTCAAATGCGAGAGCGAATCGCGCAGCATTATTCTGATCCACTCAGTGTGTTAGTGATGCGTTTCTCGACACCAAACACCGTGTTCCTTGCGACAGAAAACTCCACCACGAATTACGTTGCAAAACAACTTGGCTTAGACAACCCAATTCCAGTGCCACCGAGAGCTTGGGGCGTAAAACAAGGCCGCATCAATCGCTTACAGCACTTAGACGATAGCTATGTGCTTTATGTCCTCCCGTTTCCAGAAGAGAGCAAATTAAAGCAGTCACCACTTTGGCAAGCGATGCCGTTTGTGAAAAAAGATCGTGTCAATTCGGTTCGCGCCGTGTGGGCATACGGTGGTGCAATGTCTTTGCAATACATGGCAAAAGCGATCACCGACAGTTTAATTGAGTTGGCACCAAAACAATGAGAATACAGCATTACTTAGGTTATCTTGCGCTGATTGTTCTGCTCAGTGTATTGAGCCTTCAAATCGATACAGACTTGCCTTTCAGTGCGCAGTGGCAACTCGCTCTGGATCCAGATGTTGCCAGTGAATTTAGCGACGTTTTCTTTGTACAAGCGCAATTACCTCGCCTCTGTATCACACTCCTTGTGGGTGCGATGCTTGGTCTAACGGGTAGCTTGATGCAACAATTGACTCAAAACAACCTGACGTCCCCTCTCACTCTAGGAACGTCATCCGGTGCATGGTTGGTATTGGTTATCGTCAATATTTGGTTTGTCGATTGGGTGGCGGATTACTCTGCTCTAGCGGCAATGGTCGGTGCTCTGGTGGCGTTTGGTCTGATTGTCTCTATAGCAGGCGTGCGTAATATGACGGGCTTGCCTCTGGTGGTTTCTGGTATGGTGATTAACATCCTGCTTGGATCTGTCGCGACTGCCATCATCATCTTGAACGCACAATTTGCTCAAAACATCTTCATGTGGGGCGCTGGCAACCTAACCCAATACAGTTGGGAATGGTTTGAATGGCTGCTTCCTCGTACCGCTGTCGCTGTGATCATCATTGCCGTTGCGCCAAGAATTCTTACCGTACTCAAGTTGGGGCAAGAGGGTGCAACCGCTCGTGGGCTGTCTGTGATGCCTGCATTTGGTGGTTTAATGCTGCTGGGTATTTGGCTAGTTTCTGCCTCAATTACCGCAGTCGGCATCATCAGCTTTATCGGCTTACTCACCCCAAACATTGCCCGAGCGATGGGGGCAAGAACGCCACGAGATGAGTTGATCAGCAGTTTGTTATTAGGCGCGGTTTTGCTCTTAATCACCGACTCCGCTGCGATCTTCTTGAGTCTCTGGTTAGAAGAAACCATTCCTAGTGGCGTAGCTGCCGCAGCCATTGGTGCACCTGCATTAATTTGGTTCACGCGCAAAAAGCTAACTGCCACAGACCAACTCAACCTATCAATGAGTCAGGGTAAAACTCACCTTTCTAAACTCGCGGTTTGGGGTTTTGTTGCTATGGCGGTCATTGGTGTCTTTGCTTATGCGTTTATTACTCACGGCGCAAATGGCATTCAATTCGCTGTGCCGGGTGAATTCCAATGGCAGCTTCGTTGGCCTCGTATGGTCACCGCCTTGTCTGTCGGTATTGCTCTTTCAATCGCAGGCATCATATTGCAGCGTATTGTCTATAACCCATTGGCGAGCCCAGATATTCTTGGCGTGTCTTCTGGCGCGACTTTCGCCATTATCATTACCGGAGTGATGGTGGGTTCTGTTCTTGCTGCGTTCAATTGGGGTATTGCCTTCTTGGGCAGCATGATTGTATTGATGTTGTTACTGGTGATCGGTAAGCGTAGTCACTTCAATCCATCGAACTTTGTTCTGTCGGGTATTGCGTTAACAGCGCTACTCGAAGCTCTGGTGCAGTTTGCTTTGGCACAAGGTTCTGGCGATAGCTATGAAATCCTACTTTGGCTGACGGGCTCTACCTACCGAGTGACGGGAACCACGGCGCTATTCTTGTTACTGGCTGTGCTCTTGCTTCTTGTTGGTGTCTTTGCGATGTCACGCTGGCTAACCTTGATTTCCATTGGGCGAGCGTTTTCTAATGCACGTGGGCTAAATCCCTCAAGCGCTAACACCATCATGCTGACGGTTGTCGCCTTATTGTGTGCTTTCTCAACCGCTACCGTCGGTCCGATTTCATTTGTCGGTTTAGTTGCCCCACACATGGCAATGATGCTTGGCGCTCGACGCATTAAAGAGCAGTTGGTGGTGGGCAGCTTAGTTGGTGCTACCTTGATGATCTGGGCAGATTGGGTGGGTCAAATCGCCATCTATCCAAGTCAAATCGCAGCTGGCACCCTAGTCGCTATTATTGGTAGTACTTACTTCCTGTTCTTGATGCTCAAAAGCAAGTTCAATTAGTCCATTGAGACCGACTTAGAAACCGAGATAAAAAGAACCCCGCTCATGTTAGCGGGGTTCTTTTGTATTCGTAATACCTAATACTTAATGTTCAGTATTCATTGGAAATCGTTGCTCATAAAGCTCCATAAAGTCTTTACGAATTAGGTGCTCTAAGTGGTTTGCTTTATCCGTTGGACAGAAGATCATGATGTGCACGATTTGCTCACCGTTGATGTTACTCGAAATATGGATGTGCGGTTCTGCGCCTGGTAGATCAACGCCTGCATGTTTCTCGATCATCGCATTGTAGCGGTGCGCGACATCAGCGAAGTAACTACAATGTTCGTCTATTTTATCCGTCAGTAGTGGCAGAATTGGGAATAGGTTGACGAAGTCTTTCACCACCACGGAGAAGTTGTGATAAACGTAGCGCTTCATAAAGTTGAGGTTCTTCACTGGGTAGGTGAAAAACATGCTGTTAGGCAACGTAGCCGTTTTGCCCGTGTAATGGTATTGACCATGATGCAGGTCGATCTCTTGGATCACCGTTGCCATCATGTTGTGTTCGATCACTTCACCACATAACTTACCTACTTCAATCCAATCGCCAATACGGAACGAACGCGAACTGGCACGTTGGATAGAGCCGGTGAAACAAAGGATGATCTCTTTAGAAGCCACCACAATTGCCACTGCAATCGCTGTGACACTGAGTGCAAACTCACTGATTTCCGACTGCCATAAGATAAACAGAACCAGCAAGGTGATAGCAAACGTGCCGTTTTTGGTTCTCGACATCCAGTTGCGTTGTTCTTCTGTAATAAAGGCATCGTCACCGCGGATTCGAGACAGAATCAAACGACGCAGAAGAATGATGAACAGCAGGATTAATGCGGTAAATACAATTTTGTGAGTGAGAAGAAAATCGACGACTAACTGCACTTTCTCCATTACCCGACTCCCTGTTTGGTTTGGATAGGTTGACCTTTCATGCTAGATAACTAGCTGCGAGAGGACAACCTTACCAAATTATTCAGTCGGTTGTCCCAGTTCGCTCTCTTTAAATACGATAAACGCACGGCGGTTTAAAGCATTGGCTTCTGGAGAGTCTTCGTTGATCACAGGTTGAAGTTCACCAAAGGCTTTTACTTCCCAAACAAACTGCGATGGGTCAAGTTTCGTCTTCAAGTATTCCACCACAGTCTGAGCACGACGTTCTGCCAGTGCTTCATTATAAGAGCGAGCACCGACTTGGTCAGTATGACCAGCGACCATAATGCTACCCTCTAAGCCTTGCAGTTTTGCGATGAAATCATCTAATTGTGAAAGGTCTTCCGGTTTTAATTCCGACTTATCGAAATCAAAGTGCGGTGTCATCGCCATGTAGATCTTACGCTCTGGTTTTGGCGGCTCACAGAAAGGCATTTCTTCGTATTTCTTCGCCTCTTCAAACATCACGTAAGCACGACGGTTTTCTGCTCGCGCTTGATCAGATTTACCCAACGCCAATGGTTGCGACTCACCAAAGTGTTTCACTTCCCAATCGTATTGCTCAGGGTCGAGTTGTTGCTGTAGATACGCTTCTACCGATTCAGCGCGGCGCATAGACAGCTTCTCGTTGTATTCGTCAGAGCCTTTAAAATCGGTATGACCAACAATCGTAATACGTCCGCTCAAGCCCTGAATATCACGGATGAACGCGTCTAGGCTTACCGCATCAGCTTCACGAATGATGGATTTATCGAAGTCGAAGTGCTCAGCAACCGCGATATGGATTTCTCGTTGCGGTGCTAAACATTCACTGATTAGAAACTTGGAGACATTCACGTCAGCAAATTTTTCTCGGTTCTCTTGGCTCACATATGCGTCAGCCGAACATCCTGCCAATATTGCCCCTGCGATCATGCCGCTTAACAAACGAATCGTCGCTTTCATGTGACCCTCTTATAACTTACCAACTAGGTTAATGAATACGCCTGATGCGTCATAATCGTCATCATTCGCTAGGTTGCCATCAAAACCTGAAAAGTTGTAACCCACGCCGACTTTGAAGTTGTCGCTCAAGTGCTTGTTAACTGAAACCAATGCGCCCTGCTCTAGCTCGTCGTATGTGCTGTCTGTCTTCCAGTGATACTCGCCTGTCACGTCCCAATCTTTCATGACGCGGTAAGACGCACTCAAGCCGTAAAGTGAGATTTTGCTATCCACTGGGATATCTTCACCAGACTGGCGAGTGAAGATTTCACTCTTATTCTTGAACGCGTATTTCGCGCCTAAATCCCAGTTCGCGTCAAGTGAGTAAATGCCTTCTACTTCGATGATGTGGCTTTCTTCGTCTTTATAGTCCACATCGCGATTGAGTTGGTCGAAATCCACTAAATAGGTGTAACGTGATAGTAAGTTCAAACGGTCATTGTAGATTGGGCGATACGCCAAACCTGCTGTCGACTCAATAAAGCGCGCTAACACTTTGTCACTTGATTTACTTTCGGAAAGCGAATAGTTGAACTTGCCAAATAGAGTGTACTCTTCCGTTAGGTGGTGCGTATAACGGTTAGTGGTTACCCATTGATCGACGCGTTTCTTGTCTGGGTCGGTCGCATCATCGGTTTTGTCGACACGGTATTCGACTTTGTTTTTGAATACCACATCATCTAAGTCAATCGAAGTACTCACACTTACTGCTTGGCGTTCGGTCGTAATCTTCTGATCGTCTTCGATTTCACCTTTCTGATAGCCGATGCCCATGTCGATGTCGTCATTCATGTCGTAGCCGAAGCCGAATGAGTCGATACGGCCTTTACCGTTGTTCTCATCAACAAATTGGTTTTCTTGATAGAAGTCGACAGTTGAAGTCAGGTCCGCTCGTTGACCGACAATCACGTTGTTTTTGCCTTCGTAAGTGTCGTCTACGTAGGTCAAGTAAGTGCTGTAGTCTTCGGTTACGTCATACGTCACACTTGCTTCTGCAGCGTCACCGCGATCACCTGTTGTGTATTCCGCGCCAACCACAAAGTCTTCGAGAATGCGTGTTTCACCACCTAGCGTTACGCTATCGTTCTCGTCGTATTCGTCAGTTTGGCCTACGGTTTTCTGACCCTTGATGTACACGTTGTTATCGCTGTCCCAGATGTAGTCAGCACGTAAACCAGCTAAGGTGCCTTTGCCTTTTTCATCCTCGTTGTTCAACTCTTCAACTTGTTTACCCGCTGCTGAAATCTTGATGTGCTTGGTGACTTTAACTTGAGCTTCCAATTCCGCTTGTTGGGTATCTGTTCTCAAGTCGCCATCTAACTCTCGCTCTTCAATAGAGGTAAAACGCGTCTTCACTGCGACTCGGTCTGTGGCTTGGAAACGAATTTCGGTACCGTAAGACTCTTGTTCTAAGTCGTCATCTTGGCTTGCAAAACTGTAGCCTGCATCTTTGGATTTATACCACGCTTTCACGTCGTTACCGACTGCTGAAAAGACATTTGGCGCTAAGTCGTAGAGGTTCATCATCCCTTTCACTTGGTAGATATCACCTTCGCGGTCTTCTGCGATACTGCCAATTGGGGTAAAAGTTAAACCGCCATCGAAAGAAACGTAGTTGGAATCGGTTTGACGGCCTTTACTGTGTCCGAATTCGGCTTTCAAATACGTACCTTCTGATGCACGCAAAGTTAAGTCCGTACCGTACGCTTCGTAGTCTTGGTTGTCTTTTTCTTCGGTTTGGTAGTTAGCACCCACACCAATGTAGTCATTAACCCAACCTTTCACACGACCACCCGCAGTCATTGCGTCAAGCGCGTCACTGCCTTGAGGAACGTATTCGTAGTCCACTGAAAGGTAGTTGTCATAGCCAGATGCTGGTTGGTCGTTGATGACAGTGCCGAAGTTATCCGAAATGATGTTGTTCAGCGGTCTGGTCAGAATAATGCGGCCTTGATACGGGTCGATTTCATAATCACGCCCCGATTGCAGCGGCATTTCTTGCACAGTAATGCTGCTGTCTGGGTCGACAACTTTCACCATTACTTTGTCACTGCCCGGTACGACTTCACCATGACGCAAGAAGTACAACGAACCGCCAGTACCTAGAAATTCATCGTGAGCGAAGAGTGAATCAGACTCAGCAACGAAGCCAACAATGTTTAGACGATCTTCACCAAACTTGGTGGTTGAGCGAGTACGGTAATCGCCTTTAAAGCCATATAAGCTTCGGTTGTAATCGTTATTGTCGGTGCCAGTAATGCCGGTGTTGTAGTTCCCCCACAAGACGTTGGATTTATCGTACTCAACGTTGAGGTAAACCTTACCTTTGGTGTTCACCACTTTGTAGATGTTCGAGCTGTCGCCGTAGTTGCCGTAATACATTTCATCGTCGTCTTCCAGAATGTCGAATACGCTTGATGAGTCAGAGGCAAACGGGTGCTTAAACATGTCTCGCACGTCGCTTTCTTTGGTATCAAAGTGGGTGGTCACTCGGAGTTTGTCGCCAAACTTACCTTGACCGAAATACGCTAAGCGGCCTTGATTGTAGATGTCATCTTGATATTGGTCATCCACAGCAAGTGCAGCCGAGTTGCCGGTAACTTTATTCTTTCCAATGTAGAAATCGGCAAGACCAGCTTGCACCCAGTATTCATCAGGAATTCGTACATAAAGCTGGTAGCGGCGCTCTTCACCGTTATCAAACACTACACGAGTTGGGAACAAGTAGGCGTCTGCGGGTAGATATTGCTCAGCGTACAGTTCACCCTCTTCTACGTCGAACTCGTCTTCACCAATAATGACCTTATCAACACCTTTCAGACCAGTACCAATGAACCTCGCTAAGCCCGCAGAGGTCGGTATATTGTGACGCATCAGTTGTGCTTTACCTAACTTACGGCTTTGCTCCTCTTCACCGTCGTTCTTATCAATATCAACTTCTGAATCAGGTTCAACAAGATCAATCACACCCACGGTGGTTACATCCATGTTGCCATCTTTATCGAACGCTTTTAAACGGAACAAAAGCTGTGTATTGGATTCAAACTGGTAGTCTTGCTCGGTGGTGCCATCCCAAACAATATTGAAATCGTTCGCAAACTGTTGGCCTTCAACCACAGCTAGAGGATGAACCAAACCACGGTCACCTCCACGAAACACTTCTAATTGGTAGTGATCCACGTAGTAACTGAAGTTGGTGGTAATAGCGAAGCTCATCTCTTGCAATGGCTTACCATCTTTCACTTCCACATCACTGCTGATACTTAAATCAAGCACCGGGTCAAAACGCATGATGTCACGACTTGCCCATATCGCACCTTGTTCTAAATAGATACGCGAGTTATCGGTTTGTTCGTGCGCTTTAACTTCAATACCCAGTGAGTCGCTGTCAAGTTTCTCCAATTGGCTGGTATCTTTCGCGAACGAAAGTATCGGCAATCCAGCCGCGATACACATTGTCAGTTTTGATGGTCTAAATCTAATCATAAATAAATCCTGCTTAACCGCTTGAGTGGTTAGCTGGGCGTACCCAGCCTGCATCTGTGCTGCTAACGGTTAATCATCCCCACTGCTTTTGATGCTGAAGTTAAATTTCGTCAGTTTGTTCGGTGTGATTCGGCGTACTTTCGGGTTCTCACTGATGACCTTCATGCCGGTTGGTAGCGAGTCTGTGTCCACTTTGACCAAGAACTGCTTACCTTTCTTATTCAACACCCACTGATCTGGAACGTGGTATCGACCATATTGGTCTGTCTCGATGATGATGCCTTCGACGGTCAACAATCGAACGCCTGGAATACCATCTTCATAAAGCCCTTTGTTCTCTACGATGATTTCCCACAGGTACGCATCCCCATCACGGTAGAGGTTTCTTACTACATCGAGATTCTCTGCGGACAGACCTTTTTTCTTATCTCCTTTGTGCTTGGTTATCGCATTACCTTGCTTGTCGAACTCGATGTGCGTGCCGTTATCCGTGGTCACCTTGAAAGGGAAGCCTTGGCGAGTTCGAGTTTTGAATTGGAATGCCACTTTGTTGCTGTGTTCAAGCGTGCGGTTACGAGATAAACCATACAATTCATCCACTTCGTAGCCTTTATCAACACTCGACATCACCACCTCTTGACCTTTCCGCTTCACCTTCTCGTCTTTCAACTGAGTCTCCACGCCATCTTGAGTGATGAAAGTAGAATTCGGAATGTAGTCACCTTCGGCCAGGTCGACATCAATGTAGATATCATCTGCTGTTGCATCTGCTTGGAAGCCATCACCATTGTGGTCTTCGAAAACCTTACCGATGATGGAAGCGGTATCGAAGACTTTGTCTGGCATCACTTCTACTGTTGCACTCGCTAGGTTCGATTTCACAACATAATTGGTCGTCGTGTTTTGTGCAGAGAAGCTTTCTGCTGGCGGTGCTTCAGCCCATGCCGTGTTGGTGTAGACGCCGAATGTTGCGCCCACGCTAACGCGCATTAAGTAACGAATACGAATTGCATCTGCAGTTTTCGAATCACCTTTGCCGTAGATGTTCATATCACCTACTTCAAAAAACAATTGGTTGGTCTTCGTTGGCTCGACAGTAATCTGAACATCATCTGAGGTATCGAATACGCCGTCAGGACCGCTGTTCACCATCTCAGTCGAATCTGGGATATAAGCAAAACCACCTGGATAACGGTCCACCAAACGAACGCCCGTAAATGGGTTGTCGTTTTCGTTGGTGATCGTCACTTCGTATTCTACAACTTCACCTACGCTTGCTTCAGACTTACTCGCCACCTTGGTTACCGTAAGCATGCCTTCGTTATAAGCTTGCTTCTTGACCTTGATGGTAACGTTAGCCGAAGCCGTTTCACCCGTTGATGCAGCTGCGGTGAAGACGTTAGTGAAGTTGTCATCGATGCCTTGGTTAATTTCACCCGTCACCACGATTTCATACTCATTGCCTTGGTACGCTTTCATGGTGTGGTTGGAATCCACATTGCTGTCAGAATCGACGGAAACTACAACACCCGACTTAAGTTCAGTGATCGTCGCCTTCCATGTTGTGAACAGCGCATTACCGTTGTTACCAATCAGCTTGTCGATCTCATCCAACAGATTAACGCTTTCCGCATCCGCAGAACCTCGGTTCGTCGCGGTCATCGTGAAGGTAATTTCATCGTCGTCGTTGGTGTATTCCGCTTTATCCGCCACCTTAGTCACGGATAGGATGATTGGCAGTGGCTTGATGGTTGCAAAGTCATCCGCCAGTACATCACTTTCTGACTTGTCGTAGGCATACGCGTGGTTGGTAATTTCACCCATCGCATCGCTATTCACCACACCAGTGATTTCAATTTCCAACGTATCGTTTGGCGCAAGGATCACGCGGCTATTAACGTCAATATTGTCGCCTTGAATTTGAGGTAAAACGATAGTGCGTTCATCACTGTAAGAACTGGTCATACTCCAAGAGGTAAACGCCGTCGCTTCTGTGTCGTTGATGGTGTTCACTTTCAACTCTGACACTAAGTCTTTAAGCACAATCTCTTCAGTAAATGAACCTGATTCATTGCTCAATACCACGTGGTAAGTCACGTTTTCACCCGGACGATAGAACTCGTCATCCACGGTTTTCTCTAGCTTGACCGACTCTGGCATTGCTAAGAGTGTCGCTGCAGCCTCTTGAGTGTCACCTCGGAAAGTAGCGCTTGCTGTGTTTTTAATCTCACCCGTCGCGTATTGATTCACGAGACCAGTAATCACGAATTCCACTTCATCATTAGCAGCAATCGTCAGCGTCGAATCAATGTCAGCATTCACAGCTGGAATATTGGTGATATCTGTCTCTGGGTTGCTCTTGTTAACGTCGATACGCCAAGAGTCGAAGGCTTCCACTGTCGTACCATCCAAGCGCACGACTTTAAGATCGCTGATGATGTCTTTTACATCCACGCCTGTTGCTGAAACAGTACCCTCGTTCTTCACCTTAACGCGGAATGTCGCTTCAGTGCCTGGTACGTAGTACTCCGTATCTGCGGTTTTCTCGATTGAGATGCCTTGTGACTGTGGTTGAATGGTCGCGCTCGACCGTTGCATGGTGCCATTCAAGTCTGCGATAGCAGTATTCGTAATTTCACTCGCAGCTAACGGGTTGGTTTTCACGGTAATCGTGAATTCAACAATGTCGTGTGGCGCAATATCAATAACAGAGCGAATGTCTTGGTTATCGACAGGCATCGGTGTGATGGTAGTTCGACTGTCACTGTTGGTGGTCTCAATCGTCCAACTCTCAAACGCACGTTCATTTACACCGTAGATGTTGGTCGCCTTAATGCCCGACAAGATATCGTCGAGTTCAATATCGTTATCAAAACCATCGGTACCGTTATAGACACGAACATGGAATACGGCTTCTTCGCCCGGAATGTAGATTGGTGATTCAGCCGTTTTTTCTATCCACACTTCTTCCGGCAAGGTTTCTAACGTTGCCGTGGCATCTGAAGTTGCGCCACCAAACTCGACGGTTGCGGTATTAACAATGTTTGCAACCGCACTGCTGTTTACTGTGCCAGTAATCGCAAACTCAACCGTATCCCCTGGGGCGATATCGAGGTTTGTAGAGATATCACCATTTGGCCCTGGAGTAGTGTCGATGTTAGTTCGAGGGTCCCCTTTCGTCGTCACAATCGTCCAGTCATTAAACGCAGGCTCCATCGCACCGCCAGAGGTTTCGACTTCGAGAGAAGAAATGATGTCTTCAACTTTGACATCAGCGGCGAAGCCCGAACCATTGTTAGTTACTTTGACACGGAAGGTCGAGAACTCGCCCGGCTGGTAATAACGCTCATCGGTGGTTTTCTCCAGTACGATATCACCGGGACGTGGCTTCAACGTCGCTGTTGCCGTCACGTCTTTACTGTTGTGGTTCAATATCGCTTGGTTAACGATGTCGCCCGTCGCTTCAGCGTTGACTAAACCAATAACGTAGAGGGTGATGGTGTCATTCGGTGCAAGGTCAATGTTGTAATCAATGTCCTTATCCACAACCAATGAGTTCGCATCTACAGTGGTCAGCGAACTGCCCTTGACATATTGAACGGCCCATTGCAGGAATGCCTGATTGGTAGAACCATCAATAGTCGTGACTGTTAGTGTACCAATTTCATCTTTTAAATTGATGTCGTTCGCGTAACTATTCCCTTCATTAACGATCTTTAATATGTAACCTGCCGCTTGGTTAGGACTGTAAAACTCAACCATCGGCTCTTTGGTAAAGGTCAAATCTGGAATCTTAGCGGTACTGGTCGCTTCTGCGGTCTTCGTTGTGCCGTTATAAGTCACTTCGACTTGGTTAATAACCTCGCCCACCACTTCTGGATCAAGTTCAGCTTCGACAGTAATTGTCACAATATCATTTGGACCAATATCTAAATTGCCATCCAAAAACTCACCGGTTGACGATGGGAGCTTGGTTTCACCCGTTTGCGAAGAAGCATTAAAGAAGATGGTACCAGTTTCAAATGCTTTCACATTGGTACCAGTAATACTGGTCGCGATAATGTCGTTCACCAAATCTTTGATCGCAACATCGCTTGCCCAGTTCGCCGTCGTGTTTTCGATTTTGATGGTGTAAGTCAGTGTATCGCCTGATTCGTATTGGCTCTTATCTACCGTTTTTTCAACAGTCAGGTCAGCGGTCGCAGCCACATAAGTTGCGTTTGCAGACTGAATACCACTTGAGTCGCTCACTTCAACCACGTTAGTAATATCGCCAACAAGGTCATCTTTTACGACACCTTCCACGTGAAGCTTCACGGTATGATCTGGGTGGATGTTATAACGAATTTGATAACCGCTATCACCCGTAACCTCGGAACCAGAAATCGGCTTACTTAAATCAGGGTCAGTACCTTCAACACTCACAACTTGAGCACTAGACCAAGAATCAAACGCACGCACAGGCAGTGATGCGCCTGCTTTTTCAGCACGAATCGTTTTCCACAGGTCTGAAATCAATACATCGGTTGCATAACCATCGCCGATGTTTTTCACTTCTATGTCATAACCGATGGTATCACCAGGGTGGTAAATAGCCGCCGGACTTGTCGTGACTTTGGATACCTCTAACTCACCAGGTTGTGGATAGATGAACTTTTCACGTAAGTTGTATGTTTTCGTATCTACACTTACGTTGTTAGTAAATTTACCTACCGCATCATTGCGAACTACACCTTCAATCTGAATTTGAACTAAAGAGTACACATCACCAGTTTTAGCGCCCAGTTCAATGTTATTGCTTATTGTAGGGCTTGAGGTACCTTCCAGCGCGTCTAACTCATCAATGTTTGTTGCACCATTACCATCACTGAGGATTTCTGCGTTTATAGTCCAAGAATCCAATGCAGGTTGTTGCGTACCGTCTGCAGTTTCAACTGTGTAACTACCAATTAAATCTTCAACGGCGACTATTTGGTTACTCGTTGTTTCGTTTCGGATCAAGATTTCATACTTAACCGTTGAACCCGGCTTGTACGTTGGGGTGCTTGTAGATTTTTGAGCAATTATGTCTGAATCACCCTGCTCAAGTCTGACCTCATTAGTATTAACACCATTGATCGATGCAACGTTGGCGATGTCGTCAAGTGCATCAAAAGCAACCGTACCATTTAATTCGAAAACGACTTCATCGCCGGGCATTAAGTCAAATGTCGCATCAAGAGGAACATTTCCCTCGTATTGACCAGCGATTGAGAAACGTGAAGCGTCTGGGGCAGACACGATAGCAGAGCTATAGTCAGAAAACGCTAATGTGGGAGTTACCGCTTCCGTATAGATTTCATTTAACTTATCGATAATCGCAACGTCATTGGCAATACTCTCACCTTCGTTTTTCACAGTAATACGATACTGTACTTGACCACTAGGGTTATAGTGACACCCAACCCCATCATCAGAAGGGAAAGTACAAATATTAGTATCCGATGTCGTATTGAAGACCTGTTTACTAAACGAAAGGACAGGAACTACAGGCGGAATCACATCGGTAGTGTCGCTTTGATTGCCTGCTTTACCTGTATTGCCATCGATATCACCCAGGGCATCAGGGCGGATCTTACCTTTCACCGAAAACTCAATGACTTCCTCTGGCGCAATGTCTACCAAAAGGTCTAAATCGTCGGTGGCATCGTAAGATTCAATGTAGGTATCTTGTGTTCCCGTCGTACCTGTCGAGGTAAAGACATGAGAGATATTCGTCTCTGAAAATGCAGATTTCGTCGTACCACCGATCACTTCAACACGAACATTAGACACGATATCTTGGATAACCGTTTGGTCACGCCATACTGGTTCCGTATTGGTGACCGTAAATTTGTAGATGACTTCATCTTCAGGTTTGTAAGTGTCACCCGAGACATAGGATTTACCGTCGATAGAGACAATTTCTTTGCTCACCGACAGATTGCTGTCTTCTGGTGTTACTTTCGCTGAGCTAAAGTTGCTACCATTGTATTTTGGCTTCACAACAATCTGATCAAGAGCATCCTGACGAATCTGTGACTCCATCACAAAGTCAATCCAACCGCCCGGAGCAATCGAGAGTGTTGATATATCGATGTCAGAACTCGGACCACCGGTATAGCCATCAATAAGCGTCGTCGCTTCACCTGATGTCGTTACGGTGACCGTCCACCCATATTGATCAAAAGCAGGCAGAGTCTGTGAATCTGACTCTCCAGCCGCATTTTGCGCGACTCGAACTTTTACTTTAGAGAACAGCTCTTGTAGAGACTTGTTGTATTCCAAGCCTTTACCGTTATTTTCAACTCGTAAGTGGTAAACGATTTTCTCACCATCAGTGGTATGGTTGTAAGTCGTTTTGTGCGTAGCCAATGTTGTGTCTGTGTAAGCTTTGTGCGTCTTTGAGATATTCGCAGGCAACATGTCCACAGGTTCTGATGGTAAGTTATGACTATTATCAACAACTGCTACGTTAAGGATTTGACCGACTGCTTGCTCACTGATCTTTGCTTTTATCGTATACGTTACGAAGGTTCCACCAGTCGCGAATCCGCTTGCTGCTAAGTCGAATTTAGTATCAATATCCCTGTTGTTACTAACAGAGCCCGCATTGCTGATGCCACTAGTGTCAACACTACTTACAATAGTCCAAGAATCAAACGCTCGACCTTTACCACCAACAAAGTAATCCGTTTGAATACTGCTGATTTCATCTTTGATTGGCATCTGATTGATGTGAACATTATTTAAGTTCTTCAACGAAATTTCATATTCGATATAACCGCCTGGCGTGTAGCCACCAGTCAATTCGGTAGAACCATCTTGATCATAAAGTTTGACGACGTGTTTAGAGAAATCGTACTTCTCGGCAGACGCTTTAGTCTCCGCACTGACCGTGTCGCCATCAACCGTCAATAAGTTAAGAATGTTGCCAACTGCATTGTCATTAACTTTCGCAGTAACCTTGTATTCAATCTTGGTACCTGCAGGAATCGAAGCATGGGTATCAATATCAGCGTTATCTGCGATTGTACCGTCTAGATCAAAAATGGCCTCAGAACTGCCACTCACAATACTTGGAACAACAGTCCAACCAGCATCAAACGCTTGATCCGTTGTGCCATCAACAAGTTCAACATCAATCGTAGAAAGCCTATCGATAACAGGAATGTTATACGCGTTACCGTTACCATCGTTTTCGATAGTTAGCCGATAAACCAGCGGTTGACCCGGCTCATAGCTCGATTGGTCAACAGTTTTGCTAAACGAAAGGTGGTAGCTATTTGGGATAACGGTAATACCGCCAATTGTGATAGTGCCTGTCGCATCTTCACGCACCACACCTTCTACTTCGAACGTTACAGAGTCACCACCGGCAACATCGATCGTTGTTAGGATATCTTTATTATCTTCAACCGTGCCATCTAATGTACCGTCAGTCGTTCCATCGCCACCATTCGCGTCATCTTTAGAAACATCCACGGTAAAACCAGCGTCGAATGGTGTTGCTAACGAACCATCAAGCAACTGAGTTGCTACCCCAGTAATATTCTCATTAACACCATGGTCGTTGACATAACCTGTTTGTGAAGAAACCGTAACTTGATAGGTAAGAGTGTCACCCGGTGAATAGAAACGTGACTCTACGCCATTAACGAGCAGCTTTCGTACGACATCTCCACCATTGTATGCACGCTCCATTTCGTGGTGAGAAAGGTGCGATTCTTCCGTTACAGAGCCAAAATCGCGATAGACATACGCATCGTTTTCAATCTTGTCGTTCAAGTTACCCATTGAATCCTGAGAACCAACCACATTGTCTTCGACTCGCGCTTTGATCTTGAAAGTTCGCAACTCTCCCGGAGCAAGTGTCATTGTATTTGACGCATCACCCGGAGGATAAATAAAGTCGTCCTTGGTTTGAGATTGGAAGCCGGCCCCATCATCGTAATCAAACTGCCAATACTTGAATGGGGGCTGATCTGGGTAGTTTTCATATTGGTTGTCTTTGTCGTTCGCTAAAACAGCTCGAATATCAGTAAGCAAATCAACAACTTTTAAACCTGTTTCTATGTTTGCACCATTGTTCAATACCCGAATTTCATAGGTAACATCATCACCTGGAACAAAACGAACTTTGTCAGCGGTTTTCAGAATCGAAACATTCAACTTTTCACTTGAAGTGCCACCGATTTCCGCAGAAGAGGATTGATTCAGGTTCGTCGATGGATCATAGATTTCCGCCGTATTCGAGATCTCATCTTCAACGTAATCGTCTTTTACCTTTCCGCGAATGTTATAGACAACATAACCTTCTACGCCATTCACTTTAGGGTCGATATCGATGCGCGTATTGATATTGCCATTATCAGGGTAATTCGACTTAGACCCTGCATAACTACCTGTTTTAAAAGGTGTATCATTGGAATCCGTGGTAGAGGTAATTTCCCATTCTGAGAAAGCATTCAAACCAATAATATCATCGGTAACACGCACTTCATTGGCATAGCCAGCCCCCGTATTAACAATAGTAACTTTAAAGTTTACCCACTGACCTGGAATAAACTCGTCATCCGGTGTCGTTTTAGCCACAATAACCTTCGGGTCATGAGGGTAAACAATAACCGTATCGGAAGCTGAAGATTGCACCGTTGAGTCTGGGGTTTTAATTTCTACAGTATTGTCAAATCGAGAGTAAATAATCTCACTTTCATTTGAACGATCGATTTGTGCCACGATGGTGTAAACAACTTCAACGTTGGGTGGGATTTGTGCCGTTGTATCTAGATCCGTATTCGACGCAAAGGTACCCACGTCGGTATAAGCGGGATTGCCATCTAATTGAGGGTCATCCGAAATAATTTCTGCACTTATTGTCCAAGACGTGAAGACTTGCTTGGATGTCGTGTCGGGCTCCAGTATGCTCGCGGAAATAGACGATAAAGTGTCCTTCACAGCAACATTTGTTGCGTAGCCGTTTTCCTTCGCATTTTTTAAACTGATTTGATAAGTGACTTCAGTATCGAGCTTAGAGTAAGCCGTCTGTTCATCATGGAAACCAGAATCTGTGTTAGTTTTTACTCGCTTATTAAGCTCAATCGCAAAATCACGAGGGTCTGAACCTCGATCTGCATATACCGATCCATCGACAGTCACTTCATTCGAGATATGGCCATTTGCGAGAGGATTCGTATCCGCAACAATGGTGTACTCGATATAAGAGTGAGGTTGAAGGGTCGCAATAACATTTAAATTGTCAGGATACTTTACTTCTCCGGTAATACCAGTATTTGATGCCGTTGCTGGTGTTCCATCGTCTTTGAATGCTTCTGCGGTTATCGTCCAATCCGAATAAGCATTGATTTCTTTGCCGTTAATATCCGTTGTTTTTACTGAGTTAAGGTCATCTAGAACCTGCACTTGGTTTGCAAAGCCATCACCGTCGTTGGTCACTGTAATGGTGTAAGTCAGTGTTTGACCTGAAGAGTAAAAACGGCTGTCTACATCTTTACTCGCTCGTAAGTTGTCGTCCGGTGTTTGTACACCAGATCCTTCTTCTGTGACGTTATCGTTAGAGCAACTCGGATCGTCATCAAGGATCAAACCTGTGCTTGTATCATTGGTTTTTGCTGTCAGTTTGTACTTAATGGTTTTACCAGGAGCAATGTCTGGCGTAAGGGAGATTGGGCTAGATGACCAAGAGCCATAACCGAAGGAGCCCGGATCCGAACCAATCGAATCTTCACCAGAAATGACTTCTACTTTCCATTCTTCGAATGCTTGACCTTCACCAGCTCCACCAGCTTGTTCTGTCATGACACAAGTTAGATTGTCTTGTACTAACAGGTTGTTTGCGAAGTACTTTGAAGATCCATTCGTAACGGTAATTTCGTACTCGATTTCACCGCCTGGCACATACTCAGAGGCCGACGTGGTCTTTGAGATAGAGATATCAGAGTCCGTCACGCTCAGCACTTTTTCAGCGTCAACCGTGTCTGAAATGCTGGCACTTTCGACTAGTGAACCAGATTCATCAGTTACTGAGGCAGTAAAGCCTTGCAAAGTGCCAATCGTGATTGGGGTTAAAGTCGCTTTAATTTGATAGGTGATCGACTCTCTTGGATAGATCGAAACTGTATCGTCAAAATCAACATCCGTTTTTGAACTGCCTTGGTAGTCGGAAAGTGAGTTACTGCCGATACTTGAAACCGTGATATCCCAAGTGCTGAAAGGGTTCCCATCGACATCGGTGTTGTTGTAAGAAGGAGATAAATCGTTAGCTAACCCATTGCGGCTAACTAAATCTTTAATGTTCTGTTTTACATGGTAATTATGAGCAATCGCACCACCGTTGTTGCTCACCTTCAATTCAAAATTAACTTCACCATTAATGAGATACGGCGATGTCGAGTTCAGCGTATGTTCAAGTTCAACGTCAGGGTCAGCAGGAGGAGTAGATAACGCGTTACTGTCGACCGTTCCTGCACGAGTCGTTGAGCTTGCTTGGGTATCAATATCGGACACTAAATCTGTTGCAACCGTAGCTTCAACGGTGTAAGTAATGTAACCACCAACAGAAATCTCTGCATCTACCACAGATAAATCGCCCGTTGTCGCAAAGGTACCAGCCTTACTACCCGATGATGCGACAGCACTAATGCTAACGTTGCTAAATGCATCACCAGTCGAGCCATCGATCTTTTGCCCAGTTAGAGACGCAAAGTTTTGCTCAATGTCTAATCCTTTAACCGCATAGCTACCGTTGTTGGTTGCCTTTAAAGAGTAAGTCAGTGTGCCGCCAACGTTGTATTCTGACGGACTAACAGAAGCTTCAAGAATGTAATCGTATTCGGCTGGCGTAAAAGTAATGGTAGTCGAGTTCGTAAAGGTGGTTTCTGTGCCGGAAACCGTTCCTTTTACCTCAGTGTTGCCAAGAACAATGTTTTCAGCGGCATCATCAGCAACCGTTGCTTCGATTTGATAAGTAATGCGTCCTAGTGGTAATAAATTCGCACCTGTAACGTTAAGGTTGCTATTGCTCGAAGAATAAGTTCCTGCATTCGTTCCTAAGGTATGAGTATCAGTAATATTGATACTACTGAATGCCTTATTCGAGCCAGACATCACATCCCAAATCGCATTCGTCACAGTGACATCACTGATCGTACTGATCGTCGTGTTCCGAACCTCAATGGAGTAAGTAATCACCTCTCCATTTTCATAAGTCGCGTCCAAGGTAGGAGTGAAAGATATTTCGATCTCCCCCGCCGCCATCGCTTTGGCAGATGCAAGGAGAGTCAGCAGGAATATAACTAAATAACGTTGAACAATTGGCACAATACTTTTCCGACTTATATCAAATATTAATTATTCGTAGATTTATGACTAAGCGAACATTAATGTCAAAAATCAAGCGCCGAGATATTGGCTATTGAATTTTTCACTTTGTCACGTTTCTGTCATTTTTAATTTGGTATCAGTTAAAACTTTGGGGCTATCAGCTTCGGTTCAGATTTGAGACAGATTCAAGCTTGGCAGAGGTAATAAACTCTCCAAACGTTTCGCACCAAACAATGACGGTCGTATAGTCATCTAAAGGCAGATCGGCAGGAAGATTGACCATAAAGCGATCAAATGTGTTCACGTCACCCACTTGAATCATTTGTGACTTCAATCGTTCAAACTCAACTTCGGTTTCAACAAATGTTGGTGAGAGATAAAGCTTATAATCTGGCCCAGGCGCAAGTTTACCTTCGAAGGCTAGCGTGTCTTCTGTTAGCCAAATTTTTCCCTCTCCCCAATGCAAAAAATCACTGTCAGCTCGATTACGGTCAAATGAGCCTTGATAGAGCACGCCTTCAGAGGAGTTAGAGATAACAGAAACATCCGGAGAAGCCGGTTGTATAAGAATTGGTAGTGCGTAAATTCCACCAGCAAAACCAGCCAAAACACATAATGTGTGGCTCACAAGCAATAAAGTCCATTTCATAGTTATATACCTAGCTTTAGCGAATACGACGTCAATAATAAATTTAGTCCATAAATTCAGCCAAATCAGGGTATTACCTAAAAATAGGAACTTTCCTATATATTTTTCAGGTCAAAGTCACAATTATCGTTATTATATTGCGGTTTTTGATACTCAAATCGAACAATTGTCATTCAAGCAAGTGCAACTTATGGAATCAAAAGGTGGTATTCATCTGTGATGGGTAAGAAAGTTTTGTTTTGAACAGAGTATTAAGGGAAGGAAAGTGATGAGGTTAAAAAGCGCAAGCGGGGCTGCATAAAAAGCCGACCTTTTCAATACACTAAGTGACTAAAGTCGGCTGTGTTTTTATTTACTGTTTAGGTTGAATAGTGGGTTGCTCTATCGCTCCTTCTTTGAACACAATGAAGGCTCGGCGGTTAAGGGCATTAGCCTCTTTGGAACGTTCATTAACAACCGGTTGTAGCTCACCAAACGATTTCACTTCCCATAAGAATTGCGATGGATCGATTTTGGTTTTCAGATACTTCACCACTTCTCTTGCTCGTCGCTGCGCCAACTTCTCGTTGTAAGACAGTGAACCAATTTGGTCGGTATGACCCGCGACCAGAATACTGCCCTGCAAGCCCTGCAGCTTATCAGTGAAACTGTCCAACTTCGACAAATCTTCTGGCTTTAGTTTGGACTTGTCGAAATCGAAGTGCGGTGTCATTGCCATGTAGATTTTGCGATCCGGTTTTGGTGGCTCACAAAATGGCATTTCTTCATATTTTTGCGCTTCTTCGAACACCACAAAAGCACGGCGGTTTTCAGCACGATCCTGATCGGTTTTACCTAGCGCTAATGGTTGCGTTTCACCAAAATACTTCACTTCCCAGTCATAATGGTCTGGGTTGAGTTTTTCTTTCAGGAAGCTCTCCACTGATTGAGCGCGGCGCAGTGACAAGGCTTCGTTGTATTCCTGTGAGCCTTTGTAATCGGTATGACCAACAATGGTAATTCGACCGCTTAAGCCTTCGATTTCATGCACGAAGGCATTCAAACTCGTCGCATCTACGTCTCGAATGTTGTACTTATCAAAAGCAAAGTGCTCTGCCACAGCAATGTGAATTTCTCGCTCTGGCGCTAAACATTCGCTGATTAAGAATTTCGATACGTCCAAGTCCGTAAACTTGTCTCGGTTCTCTTGGCTTACGTAAGTATCGGTAGCGCAACCAGCAACAAGCAGCGTGCCGACTACCCCACCAAGAAGACGAAGGGTTGTTTTCATAAATTCCTCTCACTCATTCACAGGTGGGGTTATAACTTACCAACTAAGTTAATGAATACGCCTTGTGCATCGTAGTCATCATCGTTGGTTAAGTCGCTATCAAAGGCAGAGAAGTTGTAACCAATGCCGACTTTGAAGTTGTTACCGATGTGCTTGTTCACTGACACCAAGGCACCATGCTCCAACTCATCATTTAAGGTGTCCGTTTTCCAGTGGTATTCACCGGTTACGTCCCACTCTTTCATTACTCGGTAAGAGGCGCTTAAGCCATACAGGTCAATGTCACTTTTGACGATTTCGTTCTTACCGGATTCACGCGCAAAGACTTCTTCTTTGTCTTTGTGTGCGTATTTTGCGCCGACATCCCAGTTTTCATCGATGCTGTAAATCGCTTCGACTTCGATGATTTGGCTGGTTTCATCTTGGTAATCTACGTCACGTTCTAGTTGGTCATAATCCGCAATGTAGGTATAACGGCTCAATAAGTTCAGACGGTCGTTGTAGATCGGACGGTACGCCAAGCCACCTGTTGCTTCGACAAAGCGCGCCATGGTCTCACCTGTGGTTTGACTCTCAGTAATCGAGTAGTTGTATTTACCAAACAGGGTGTGCTCTTCTGTTAAGCGATGTGTGTAACTGTTGGTCGTCACGATCTGCTCCAGCTCTCGCTGTGCGACATCGGGATCGTCTTCGTTCTTGTCGACACGATATTCCAGTTTGTGGCTCAAGTTGATGTCATCCAAATCGATTGACGCATTCAAGCTGACAGATTGTCGCTCAGTGATTTGGTTTTCATCATCTTCGATTTCACCTTGCTGATAACCAATGCCCATTTCGACATCATCCGTCACGTCGTATCCAAATCCGTAGGAGTCGATACGGCCATGGCCATCATTTTCATCAACAAACTGGTTCTCTTGGTAGAAATCCACGCTTGAAGTCAGGTCAGCACGTTGGCCGACAATCACGTTGTTTTCACCTTCGTAGTTGTCATCCACGTAAGTGACATAGGTAGAGTGGTCGTCAGAGACATCATAGGTTACGGTCGCTTCGGCAATTTCACCACGATCACCAGTGGTGTACTCACCGCCCAGTGATAAGTCTTCCAACACGCGGAACTCAGCACCAACAGAAACGCTATCGTTGTCGTCGTAGTCGTCCGATTGGTTCATGGTGGTTTGGCCTTTGACATACACGCTGTTGTCGCTGTCCCACATGTAATCCAAACGTAAACCTGCCAAGGTCGCGTTACTTTGTTCATCGGCTTGGTTTAGCTCATCCACCTGTTGGCCTGCTGCCGAGAGCTTGATGTGCTGAGTCAGTTTGAATTGAGTTTCTAGCTCAATGGTCTCTGAATCTGTTTTCAGATTGCCATCCATGTCACGCTCTTCGTTGGCAGAAAAGCGTGATAGCACAGCAATGCGGTCAGTGGCTTGCAGACGCAACTCCGCCCCATAAGCTTCTTGCTCAAGGTCGTCACTGCTGCTCGCGTAGCTGTAACCGGCGTCTTTGTCTTTGTACCAAAGTTTGACGTCGTTACCGACCGCACCAAAGATACTTGGTGCCAAGTCATACAGGTTAGCAACCGCCGTCACTTGAATACTGTCACCCTCACGATCGTCAAGGCTGTCGCCAACCGGCGAAAATGTTAAACCACCATCGTACGAGACAAAGTTCGACTCAGTTTGCCGGCCTTCACTGTGTGCGAATTCAGCTTTAATGAACGTCCCTTCCGTCGCACGGAGTGTCAAATCAGAGCTGTAGACTTGGTAATCTTGGTTGTCTTTCTCTTCCGTTGCGTAGGTCACACCAAGGCCGATGTAGTCATTCGCCCAGCCTTTCACACGACCACCGTAAGACATGGCATCCAGTGAGTCAGAGCCTTGTGGTACGTATTCGTAGTCCACAACGAGATAGTTTTCGTAATCGTCGTTGCCTTCAATCACGCTGCCAAAGCTGTCAGACATGATGTTGTCTAGCGGCTTAGTCAGGATAATTCGGCCTTGGTATGGGTCGAATTCATAGTCACGCCCCGGCTCTAGTGGCACTTCGTTTTGCGTTAAACCGCTTTCATCCACGACCCTGACGTAAACCTTGTCACTGCCTGGTACGGCTTCGCCATGACGCAAGAAATAAAGCGAGCCGCCCGTGCCAAGAAATTCATCGTGTGCGTACAGAGAATCCGCTTCTGCTGCAAAACCAACGATGTTCAATCGGTCTTCACCGTATTGAGTGGTATCGCGAGTGCGGTAGTCTGCTTTGAAGCCATATAAGCTACGGTTGTAATCGCTGTTTTCTGTGCCTGTGACACCCGTGTTGTAGTTACCCCACAAATACTGCGACTTGTCGTATTCTACATTTAGGTAGACTTTGCCCTTGGTATTGACCACTTTCTCGATGTTTGAGCTGTCGCCATAGTTGCCGTAGTACAACTCGTCATCGTCTTCCAGAATGTCAAACACCTCTGAATCTTCCGACGCAAACGGGTGCTTAAACATGTCTTTAAGTTCACTTTCTTTAGTATCGAAGTGGGTAGTAATACGCAGCTTGTCACCAAACTTACCTTGGCCAAAGTACGCCAAACGACCTTGGTTGTAGATGTCATTTTGGTATTGATCATCGACGCCAAGCGCTGCACTGTTGCCTGATACGTTGTTCTTACCGATGTACAAATCTGCCAAACCGGTTTGAGCATAGTAAGTGTCTGGGATACGCACGTAGAGTTGATAGCGGCGCTCATCGCCATTGCCAAACACGACTTTGGTTGGGAATACGTACGCGTCGGTAGGAAGGTACTGCTCAGCGTATAAGTTGCCATCTTCAACGTCGAATTCGTCTTCGCCAATGATGACTTTATCGACGCCTTTAAGGCCGGTACCAATAAACTTCGCTAGACCTGCGTCGGTCGGAATGTTGTGACGCATCAACTTAGCTTGGCCATAGCTGCGGCCTTTGCCTTCTTCATCTTCGTTGTCGTTACGATCAATGTCCACTTCTGCATCCGGACGAACGAGATCCGTCACACCCACAGTAGTGACATCCATATTGCCGTCTTTGTCCCACGCTTTAAGGCGGAACAACAGTTGGCCACCGGCATCAAATTGGTAGCCTACGTCCGTAGCACCGTCCCAGTTGATGTCAAAATCGTTGGCCAACTTATCGCCTTCGAGCACGGCAATCGGCTCGGACAAACCAAAGTCGCCCACACGATAAACTTCAAGTTGGTATTTTTTGATGTAGTAACTGTAGTTAGTGGTAATGGTGAAACCAACGCTATCGCGCAGCGTACCCTCTTCCACCTCCAGCTCATCACTGACACTCACATCCAGCACTGGGTCAAATCGCGTGATATCACGACTCGCCCAAATTGCGCCTTGGTCTAAATAAATACGCGATGCGTCGTCTTCTTGTTTTGGTGTTTCGACCGAGATATCAGTGGTCTCTGACTCGAGTTTTTCTAGCTTGCTGGTATCGGCTGCCATGCCCATCATCGGCATGGCAGAAATAATACAGGTAGCTAAACGAGACTTGCTAAATACTTTCATACAAATTCCAGATACTGCTCAAATGACTCACTACTCTTGCTCGGTGTCTTTCGCTTTGCGATGAACACTGAAATTAAACTTCGTGAGCTTATTCGGGGTAATTCGCAACACTTTCGGGTTTTCGCTCACCACTTCCATCGAAGTCGGTAACGAGTCAGTGTCTAACTTCACTAGGAAGTTTTTCCCTTTCTTATTCAGCACCCATTGATCGGGCACGTGGTAGCGTCCGTACTGGTCTGTATGAATGACGATGCCTTCCACCGTCATCAGCTTGACACCAGGTATCCCGTCTTCATAAACCCCTTTGTTCTCAATCACGATTTCCCACAAGTAGGCATCGCCATGTCGATAGAGGTTTCTTGTGACGTTAAGATTCTCTGCACTTAGGCCGTTCTTTTTGTCTGATTCATGAGCAAACTTGATTTGGCCTTGCGCATCAAATTCGATGCGCGAACCACCGTCCGATGTGACGGTAAAATCAAAGCTCTCACGAGTACGTGTTTTGAATTGAATCGCGACAGATTTTGTTTCAGAGATGGTGCGGTTTATCGAGTGGCCCCACAGATCACCCAATTCAACACCTTCTTGCACGGCTGAAATCACTTGACCATTGTCTTGCTCATCCTCAACCGACAGCTCTTTCCCATCGCGGACGACGATTGTAGAGCCAGCGATGTAGTCCTGTGTAGGCAAGTTGGCAATCAATTCCACATCAAATGCCGTCGCGTCTGCTTGGAAACCGTCTTTGTTGTGGTCTTCAAACACCTTACCGATGATGGATGAGGTATCGAATACCTTGTCTGGCTCTACGGTCACTTTGGCACTGTCTTCGTTCGACACCGCAAGGCCATCGACTTTCGATACTGCGGTGTTGATGTAGTCACCAAACGTCGCGCCAACGGAAACTCGCAGTAGATAACGAATACGTAGCTTCTCGCCCGGATCGAAGTTCAATGATGTAAACAGCAGCTTGCCTGTGTCTGATGGTTCAATCGTCAACACTCGGTCGTCTTCATTACCAAACTCACCATCTGGGCCACTCAACACCACTTCCGATGTATCAAGAATGTACTTGAAGCCGCCTGGGTAACGGTCTTCCACGGTGACGTTTTTGAAGTACGATTCGTTGTTGTTTTCCACGATCACTTCGTATTCCACGGCATCGCCCACTTGCGCGGTGTCTTGCAACGCCGCTTTCGTTAGCAGAAGTTCACCATTGTTATCTGGGATCTTCTTGATGTGCGTGGTCACGCTGTCACTGGTTTGTGTACCGTCGGTTTCTGTCGCAGTAAAAGTATTAGTGATGTCGTCATCCAAGCCTTTACCTAGCGTGCCCACAACTTCAAAGGCAAACGCATTACGTTTTTTCGACTTTAAGTTAACCGTTAAATCCAAATCTTCGCTTGCTGGGAACGTATGGCGATCAATCACGCTGCCGCTGTCGTCTACTTCGACACCTTCGATGGTCCAGTCGGTAAAGACTTTGTTGCCCGCTTCATTTTGCAGCTCACTGATTTCATCGGTTAGGCGAACACTGGCTGCGTTACCATCACCTTGGTTAGTCACGGCTAGGTAGTAAGTGACGGAGTCATCATCCGGTGTGTATTCCGGCTTATCAGAACGCTTCTCGACCACAAGCTCAGCAGGAACAGGCGGTAAATCCAACGCTGCGACTTGGTCTGCAGAACCCTGCACTGAGGTTGGCGAAGGCATCATGCCTTTTGAGCGTGCCATTGCAGCCGGATTCCACGTCAGATCTAAGTAGTAACCGAGTACATCAATGTTGGTCAGCATGTCTTCATTGACGGTCAACGTGAAAGTGTAATCAATCTTACCGCCCGGTGCGATATCAACAATAGTGAAGAGATCTTTACTGTCTTCATAATCGCCCGGCTGAGTCTCAGCCCCTTGCCAGTCTGCGGTTAGAGTCCAGTTATCGAATGCTTTGTTGCGTGAGCCATCGATGTAATCACCCATGGATTCACCAAACTGAGTATAAATAGCGACGTTCTTCGCAATACCACGTCCGATGTTTTCAATCACAAGGTGATATTCCACTTGCTCACCAGGTACATAGTGTGGAGCATCGGTATAAAGCTCGGCCTGTACCACTGCACTAACACTCTGTACTGGCGGGCTGATTACCTCTCCACCATCGACCTGCGCGGTGTTGACGATAGCACCAGTTGCCGAATCGACGACCGTACCTTTGGCGCGAAATACAACCGTGCCTTTTGGTGCGATATCGACACTATATTCTGTCGGACTGATGGAGTCGACGTTGCTACCTATGGTTTGCGATTCCACCTCAAGCGATGTTGAGCCATCCACAAACGCAGGGCCTGTTGTGCCGTCGTAGTAACCAACTTGGATAGACGACATGTCATCCACCACACTCAAATCGGTGATGTAGTTATTCGAGGTGTTCTCGATGGTGATCAAGAACTCCAACTCTTCACCAGGCTCGTATTCGGTTTGAACGTTTGTTTTAGTTGCAACGAAGTCCGCATCCATCGGCAGCATAATCGCCGTTGAATCTTGAGAGACACCGTTGTAAGTGACGGTTGCAGTGTTGCTGATTTCACCAATCGCTGTGGTACGGATCAGCGCTTTCACACGGAAAGTCACGGTACTTTCAGGCGCAATATCCATGGTTGCATTAATATCGTCGCTCAGCTCGAACGTTTTTGGTGTCACAACAGTGCGTTCGTCCGATGCTTCATACGTCACTTCCCACAACATAAACGCCGACTCTTTATTGCCACTGGTGGTGTCAACATCGATGTCGCTGATGATGTCTTTCAGTTCAACACCAGAAGCAAACGCCAATGACGTGTTACTCACCGTAATGTCGTAGTTAATCAGCTTCGTCACTTCATAGATCGGGGTGTCTACCGATTTGTCGATGGATACCGTCGCTAGAATCGGCGTACTGATTGCACTTTTTTCTGTTGTATTCCCTTCAAACGTTGTGCTCGCGATATTGGTGATGTCACCAGTCGCATTGGCTACCGTTGTCGCTTGAATGGTATAAACGATCGTATCTTCAGGGGCGATATCGAGCGTCTCTTTCAGATCTTCACCTGTTGTTGGTGCTGGAACTGGCGTTTCACCAGTTGTTGAAACCGCTGAAATCTGAATCGAACTTGGGTCAAATGCTTTTCCTGTGGTACCGCCAGCAAGTGTCGTTTCAATCGACTTCAAGGTGTCTTTAATTTCAACCGCTTCTGCCCAACCTAAGCCGTTGTTCTTAACTGTCACGGTATAAGTCAGCGTATCGCCCGGTAGGTACTCAAGCTTATCGACTTCTTTTGTCAACGTGACTTGCGCGTCTTCAGGCAAATACGTTGCTTCCGCTGTGTAGTCTGTACCATCACTGTCGACTTTAACTACGTTAGTAATGTTGCCTTTTGCTCTATCGTTGACCGTATTCGTCACAACAAAAGAGTAACTATCGCCAGGGTGGATACTGTAAGTCGCGCTGTAACCTTGATCGGTATCGATAACGTTCTTACGAGCGTTCAGCAAAGGAGCACCACTACCACCCAGCACTTCATCACTGATCACCCACTTACCCGTGAAGGCTTGTTCATTGTCAGTACTGTTCGCCACATCGGTCATAATGGTATCGATGCGATCCACCAACACTTGGTCGACCAAGTAACCTTCACCGACGTTAGTTAACGTGATTTTGTACGCAACAGGCTGACCCGGTTGGTATTTCGCATCCGGCTCTGCAATCGGCGTAGTCTCTTTGGTCAGTTCCAATTGGCCTGGTTTTGGTGTGATGTAGCCCTGTGTTAGCTTCGCTCGTTTACTACCCAGACCATATAGAAGGAAAGCGGTATTGGTAAAACGGCCTACAGCATCATCACGAACTTTACCTTGGATGTGGATACGAATAACGGTGTATTTATCACCGCCACCAGTACCGGCATCATCGCGTCCTGCCATTTTTATTGAACCCGCGGGAATATTGATATCCGGATTAGTTACACCAACGAGTTTATTTAGCTCGGAGAAATCATTTGCCGCTGGATCTGAAGGTGCAGAATCAAACAACACTTCATAATCCAGAGTCCATTCTTCTAAAGCAGGCTTCATAGAGCCATCAACCGTTTCAACTTCAAAACTGTTAATGTCATCCAGCAGACCAAAAAAGCCGGTACTTACATCATCATTGGTAATATCGATGTAGTAGTTAACCGTTCCACCCGGTACATATTGAGGAGTATCAGTCCATTTATCGATCAAGTACTGAGATCGGCCAGCTTCCAGAACAATATCATTCGTGTTGTCGCCATTGACTTGTGCAGTATTGGTTATTGAACCTGTCGCAGAAGCAGCCACCGTCCCTTTCACATCGAAGACAATGTACTCTCCTGGGCGAAGATCAACGGTCGCATTTAGTGGAACGTTACCATTGTAATTGCCATTAACAGCATAAGATCCCGTCGGCTCGACTGCGATCGACGTAGACCACTGTGTAAATGCCGCTGTACCATCGGATGTATTAATGTTGTTTATTGCATCAATCACTTGAACATCATTGGCAATACTTTCACCCGTATTTTCTAATGTGACCTGATATTCCACATCACCACGTGGTGCGTAAGTACAGCCACTGCCATCACTTGATGGAACCGTACAACTTGCAGAGTCCCCATCGGTGTACTCTAAAGTCTTGAAGTAGTTAATTTCTGAAGGCTTAGGTGGAATAGGCTCCGATGTTGCCGATTTACCATCAGCGATAACTCGGTTCTCTTCAATTTCACCCAGCGCATCGTCTCTTACTGTGCCTGTCAGATTGAAGGTCAGCGCTTCACCAGCCGCAATATCGACTTCAATATCTAGATTCCCAGCCGCACTGTAACCCGGTACATGAGTATCAATGTTGGCGTCGATGCCATTGCTAACAGTGTGGTTGATGTCGCCAGATACGTACGCAGATTTGCTTGCACCACCAATAACTTCTACACCAATATCCGTCACTGTATCTTGAATACGTACGTCGTTTGCCCACCCGTTCTCTGGGTTAGTAACGACGAACTCATACTCCACTTCATCACCCGGGATGTAAGTATCCCCAGAAGAAAACGGGGTACCATTTATAGATACAACACGTTTTTCAACATTGATGTTGTTCGTTAAAGGAAGCAAAGTGGCAGTACGGTTTTTACCGTCGTAGTTCGCGGTGTTTTTGATATCACCCAAGGCATCTTCTCGGATAGTGCCATGAACGGTGAACGTCAACGATTCTTGAGGCGCAATAACGATGTCGTTTTCAATATCGATGTTGTTACCATCGACAAAACCAACCGCTTCGGTGATCGAACCTGAAGCTGCGTCTTTTACTAGAATCACTTCCCAACCTGAATCAAACGGCTGGTCGGCAGGATCGCTACCTGCCGTTGCGTTGTCTTCCGCGATACGAGTTTGAATTGCAGAGATGGTATCTTTTAGACGAGAGCCATACTCGGTACCGTAGCCATTGTTTTTCAGCTGAATGCGGTAGTAAACCTCACTCTCACCAGATGCCTGTGAGTAGGTCGTTTTCTCAGCACTAAATCCGGCATCAGAAAAAGCCTTCTTACTGAAGTTAATCTCCGGATCCGCCATTGAAGAAGGAGGAGAAACTGCGATCAAATTATTCCCATTATCTTCATCGATATGAGCACGGTTAGTAAACGATCCTACCGCTTTAGGACTGATCTTGGCGCGAATAACATAGCGAACAAATGGCTCAGATAAGAATCCGCCAAAGTTATCCGCCGCGATATCAAAGTGAGAATCGATCGGTTGGTTGTCTTGAATCGCATTGTCAACGTCTGGATTGGTAATACCCGAGGCATCAGAGAAAGTTTCAATTGTCCAACTGTCAAACGCGGGACCGCGTGTACCGTCGTAATAGTCCGTTGTAATTTCGTCAATATCGTCTCTTAGACTAAAGTTATCAACGTGTGCGCTCGCTGTGTTCTCAATTCGAATTTCGTACTCAACATATCCGCCCGGCATGTAGTGAGTTGCACCAGTAAGCTCGTTACCATCAACATCGTAATACGCGAGAATATTTTTTTCGTATTCGATTTTGTTCGTAGCTTGTTTGATGTCGTGAGAAATGGTATCGCCATCAACCGTGAACAGGTTAACAATGTCACCATTTGCTTTGTCATTGATCGTTGCAACCACTTCGTACTCTAGGGTTGCTCCCATTGGGATATCTGCGGACACATTTAGATCGACATTACTAGAAGAGTAAACAGTGTCAGCACCTGCACCTGCGTCAACATAGTCCGCATCTTCACCACTAGCTTTAGAAGTAATTGTCCAAGTAGTGAAAGCTGCACCCGTAGAACCATCAACCAATTCGGTTTCAATTTTCGTTAGTTCATCAACGATTGGAATGTCATGAGCATTGCCAGCACCATCATTCTCTATAATCAAACGGTAAGTGATAGTTTGCCCCGGTTCATATACCGTTTCATCGGTCACTTTGTCGAAGTTTAAGTGGTAGTCATTGGGGATAACGATAGTGTCACGATAGTTAATATTACCGACTGCATCTGGTCGAATTCTGCCCTTAACGGTATAGGTAACATCTTCGCCTTCATCGATATCAATCGTCGTTACAATATTACTGTTGTCAGCAACAGTACCGTCTTTAGTGCCATCGGTTGTACCAGCATTCGCAGGATCACTTTTCGCTACATTGACCGTAAACTTATTAGTGCCAGAAGCATCATCATAAAATGGATTACCAGTAGAGCCATCTTGCAAGTCCACTGAAATTCCGTTTATCAGTTCATTTACATCAACGTTGTTACGATAACCTTTGCCATCTTGTGAAGTGTATTTGAAGGTGTAGATCAGCTCGTCACCCGGCGAGTAACGGTTGATGTTGGTGGTACGGAAAACATCACCATTGTTGTAGACCTGATGGTTTTCAGCAACGGCACGTTTTAGATACTCACAAGAAGTAGTACAACCTGCATCATCTTTGTGAATCAACAATGCCTCGTTGCGGATCAAATATTGTTCACCCGCTTCTACCCCGTTAGAAACCGCATTGTCTTTTACCAGCGCTTTGATCTTAACGATAATAAAATCATTAGCAGGAATATTTAGAGGGATCTCAACATCGTCAGTGTTAGGCGTGCTGTAGGCGCCACCGTCAACAGAATACGACCAATGTTCAAAAGGATTTTGCTCAAGTAAATCCTCTGATTCACCATCTTTGTCATTAGCAAGGGTGGTTGTGATATCACTCAAGCGGTCGATCAAGATCAGGTCCGTTTCTGCAATGTCACCATTGTTGCCGATCACGATGGTGTACTCGAGTTCTTCACCTGGGGTGTAGCGCACAACATTGGTTGTTTTTGTCAACGCAACATTGATGTCATAAGCACTGTCTTTATTGTCGATTTGAGCAGAAGAACTGTGGTCACGGTCCGTTAATGGGTCATAAACATCAACTCGGTTAGAAACCTGATCGTGTGGGTAATCACTTTTGACGATACCAGAGACCTCATAATGCACCCACCCTCCCGGTGTAATATCAACGTCAGTGTCAATATTTTCATTATCTGCTACGTCACCATAACGCGAGCCTGGTTCGTCAGTGTCCGTAGAGCCTGTTACCGACCAGCTAGAGAAAAAGTTAAGCGCTTCGATGTCATCTTTAACCGTTGCATCGTTGGCATAGCCTGTTCCACGGTTGTAGATGTAGATATCAAACGTCGCTCTTTCACCAACAACAAAATCAGTGTTTTGTGCCGTTTTCGCTACGACTAAATTCGGCTCATGCGGATGCGTCGTAACCGAATCCGATAAGTTAATGTGATCTTCCGCTTCAGTTGACTTTACGGTTGCCGTGTTTGAGAAAGACCCCCATAGAATCTCTGTATCAATGCTACGATCCAACGTACCAGCAATGGTGTATGTGATTGTCACACCCGGCGGGATTTGCGCTGTTACATCGAGATCGTTGTTGTCGGAAAAATCTCCAGCGTCAGCCGCGACTTTCAACCAAGGAGAATCAGCCTCAATATCTGCAGTAACTGTCCAAGAGGTAAAAACTTTCTTCGTCGCACCCGTTGGCTCAAGCAGCTCTGCTTCTATGGTACTGATTTCATCTTGAATCTCGATATTGGAAGCAAAACCATTGCCTTCAGGGTTGGTCACACTAATGGTGTAAGTGATTTCATTTGTGGTGTTGGTATACCAACTCTGCTCATCATTACCATCCACGCGTTTGTCCAGTACCAAGTAGTAATCACGTGGATAAGACCCTCGGTCTGAATAAAGCGTATCATCTACTTCAACTTCGTTACGAATTTCATCATCTGCAATTGGGTTAACTACAGCTTCAATCGAATAAATAATGGTTTCATGAGGGGCAACCATCGCATTCACATCAAGAATATTCTTGTTAGTTTGGTTACCATCAATCTCACCCGTAAAGCCAGGCTCACTAATGGTAGAAACCGAACCATCTTCCGCGTAGGATTCAGCGGTAATCACCCAACTAATGTAAGCTTTGGTCGACGTACCATTGATTGACGTAGTCGTTACTGAGGCAAGATCATCGTATACAGGCACATCAATCGCATAACCATCACCGCTATTTTCAACCGTGATGGTGTAGTTCAAAGTGTTCCCCGCAGAGTAGTAGCGCGAATCCACTTCTTTTTGAACTTTGAGATTTGAGTTCGGCATCTGAACACCAGACCCGCTCTCTTCTAGATCATCACCAAGGCATAAACCCGCATCCGTCCCATCATCGACAATTTGACCAACACTGTTATCCGACACTCTTGCCGTCAGTTTGTAGCGAACATACCCTTCTGGAGCTAAATCGACTTTCAAATCGATATCATTGGTTGTCCATGCACCATAATTAAAAGAGCCGTAATTCGAACCATCACCACGGCTATCTGCGACTTCCAGTTTCCATTCAGAAAAAGCAGAACCCGTTGGACCATCAACTTGTTCAGTCACGTTACACGCGAACTTGTCTAGCACCGCCACATCGTTAGCAAAATATTTGGTGTCCGAGTTCGATATCAGGATGTCATAGACCACTTCGTTTTCCCCTGATACACCAGGTACATAAGTCGTGTCTGTCGTTTTTTTGTGTCGAGTAATTTTGCTTGATGACGAATCTAGGACATCTTCTGTATTTAGCGTATTAGCAAGTACACCAGCAGAATCAGCGCTGCCTTCATCGTTCAGAACTTTGGCTTCTAGTTGTGGAATTTCACCAATAGAAACTGAGCTTGCGTGCACGACCACAGAGTAAAGGATCTCTTCAGCTGGGTAGATTGATACTTTATCGTTAAGTGACTTGTCGGTTTGCTTTCCGGACGCTTCAAGCTCTGAGGTACTGTTTGCCCCAATAGAAATGACTTCATTGGTCCAGGTTGAGTAAGGGTTTCCTGTTGTATCATCAGCGTTTTTATCATTGCTGATGTCGTGACCTAACTCTGATTCCAGTGAGTCCATCAGTTGCTGAACGGTATAGTTATGTGCAATACCTGCGCCTACTGCGTTGCGCACTGAAATGGTGTAGGAGAAATCTTCGCTAACGAGATAATCGTCCGTTTTGTTCAACGTATGCGTAAGCGTGACATCAGCTTCTTCGGGTGGCGTAGTGATATCAACGGCAGGTTTATTGTCGTCTCGCGTTTCCGCTTCTGCACTGTCATTGATGATGTCTCCAACCAATGTTGAAGCTACCTGTCCTCGGATGGTGTAGGTAACCGATCCACCAACGGCAATTGACACATCATTTGCTTCTAAGTTGCCATTTACTGAATAAGAACCTGCGTTACTTCCAGAACCAATGACTGAAGAGCTATTTGAAACAGAAGTAAACGCAGGGACAGTCGCACCACTGATGTCCTCGGCCTCTATATTCGCTACCAAGTCTGCAACCGTCATACCTTTGATTTTTGCTGTACCGGTGTTTGACACTTTTAAGGTGTAAACTAGAGTCTGCCCAACGCCATAGCTATCTGCGGATACATCAAGTTCAATTGAATGCTCGTAAACAACGCGTTGATGCGTCGTTGTGTTGGAGTCTTCTTTTGAAAGCGCACCAGAACGCACATTAGCTACGTTAGTAATATCACCAGCAGCCTGCTCAGAGACTTTTGCTTTAATGATGTAGGACACGGTGCCGTTGTTACGAATGCGAACATCTGTAGCAGTGAGGTTGCCATTTCTGTCGTAATCACCAGACGATGAGAGAAAAGACGCAGATGCTGAAATCTCTGCGCTTTCAAACGCATTCACTAAACCTCCGGAATCACCGGAAGTCATAATGCTCATGATCTCATCATTGACCTCTAACCCGGAAAGTGTGGAACCAGAGGTGTTAGTTAGGGTCAATGTATATTCAATCTGGTCGCCGTTATCGTATTGACCAGTTATTGGGGACAACTGGATATCCAGTCCTGCTATATCCGCTTGTGCAGGCATAGCAATCAATACCATGAGGAACGACAAAAACGCACCACCAAGTGTGCGAATCAAACGACTAAAATCTTTCGGCATACTTACTTCTACTACCCAAATCAGTGAGTTAAAGTGAATTAAGATTAATTAAGGCGAATTAATCAGCAGAAAGTTTATCGAAGAGGTTTTAAATACAGTCGGCATCTTTCTAGTTAACAGTTTTTTAAATGCCTATTACGACTATTAGAAAAAACAATATGTAAGAGAGGAAACAAGCCTATTTACATTCAAAATATTGATATATGAATATTATTAACAGCGGTTCAGCTGATGATTTTATAACTATTTACCTTGGAAAAACTCATATAATCGGTCAATATACGACCAAGCCAAGTAAGAAAAGGGAAAAAATTGTTGACATGAAAACCTAGGAGCACTCTATCAAAGAGCATTCCTAGTGGACAAGAATGGGCAGTATCGCTTAATCAAGCAAGCTGTCTTGGTAGATCATTTTCTTACTCATACCGCCATCGATAACCAAGTTATGATCATTGATAAAGTCATTCTCTGGATGAGTTAAAAACAAACTCGCATTAACAATGTCTTTGGCTTGCCCTACTTTTAATCCATTGTGCAATCTTGCTCTCAATTACATCAAAGAATGATGAAGAAACTTCACTCAACCAGGAAATGTGCCACGAATACATATGTAAGTTTCCATAATAAGATTGCAAATATCCCTAATTGATACTCTCAAAAATGCAATTTAGACTCAAATGATGGACATGTTACTCATCTTCAAGATTTACCTCTTCTATGGCCTAGCTTTCTTCGCCATCTTTTTTGCCATCTTGTTTAGAGATTTACGCAAAAGTCGCATTGCTATCGCTTCTTCCCTCCCAACCCTTGCTTTGTTCGGTTTTATCCACGGCTTCCACGAATGGTCAGATCTTTACCTTGTCATGTATGAGCACGAATTCGCACTCACCAAAGGTATTGAAGCCTTTACGGTATTTAAACTCTGGTTCTCTTTTATTGCCTTGGGGGTATTTGCTTGGAAGATGCTTGACCTCACCAGTTGGAAGCACGTAAAACACATAAAATACGCTTCTCTTGCGGTTCTAACCCTGTTTATATTCAGTTTGGTTTACCGCTTTGGAAACAAAGAATACGCGATTTATATACACAATACGGCGAACCAAGTACGTTGGATATTCGGCTTAGGATCTGGTGCGATATCAGGTTTAGCCATGATGAGTTATGCCAACATCCTCGAGAAAGAAGGACACGGTGCGTCTTTACCATTCCAGTTAACAGGCCTCTCGTTGTTTGCATATGGGATCTGTGCAGGCGTACTTACCTCAGATTTGGGGCTGTGGGTTTTAGTGGTTCGCACGATCTGTGCGATCTGCATCCTTTGTACATTGTGGATTGCTCTCAGAGTTTTTGACGATGAAAAGAACAAGCAACTAGAAAGTAATATTCAACAGTCACAACAAGACGCAAAATTAAAAGAGCTCGGTGAGTTAACATCTGCGGTCGCTCACGAGATCAAAACTCCGCTCTCAAGTGCAACGATGAGTTGTGATTTGTTGGAAAAACACTTACCAGACAACGAGGCCAGCCATCGCCACCTAACACGAATTCGCCAAGGTCTTGAACGAGCCGCAGAGATCAGCCATGAAGTCCTAAATTACGCTCATCATAAGCCCATAAAGCGGAAAGCCGTTTGTCTCAATACTGTATTGAAGAATGCACTGTCACTGAATCAGTACCGCTTAGAAGACTTTCTGGTGAGTCAGTCACTAGACGAATCTTTACAGGTATTGGGCGATGAGGGGCAATTAGAAGAAGTGGTGACCAACATTATCGGCAACGCAATCGATGCCAGTCAGGAACATAAACAACTGTTTATTGAAACCTATCAAGATAAGCTAGTCGCGATACTCTCGATCTCAGATTGGGGGACAGGTATGCCACAAGATAAGATCGCCAAAGCGACAACCCCTTTCTACACAACCAAGCCACGTGGAGAAGGCACTGGCATGGGATTGGCAATCAGTAATCAAATTATCTTACAACACGGCGGCGAGCTACACTTGAGGAACTCGAAGAAGAGTGATCATATTACAGGCTTAACGGTAGAAATCCGCTTACCAAGGAATATTGAATGACATTAAAACTCTTACTTGCAGAAGATGATGTAGAATTGCGAGAAGTCCTCGTAGAGGCACTAACCATGGAGTCTTTTGACGTCATCGCATGTGACAATGCAGAAGATGCGCTGGATATCGCATCCGAGCAGTATTTTGATTTAGCATTGTTTGATGTCGTCATGACAGGGATGACAGGTATTGAGGCCTTATCGACCTTAAGACGTTTACACCCTAATATAGGAATCATCATCACGACAGCATTTGCAACCGTTGATGTTGCTGTCGATGCCATGAAGAAAGGCGCGGATGAGTTTCTAACTAAGCCATTCAATCTTGCTGCACTGTCTGTCACGCTAAAAAGAGTACATGCGGAGCGCTCACCGAAATCCCCTCTTGATGAACGCAAGCATGACCAAATCTTTAGTGCTCTATCAAATCCGATTCGCAGGTCGGTTATCAAGCAGCTCAAGATACACCGAAAGATGAAGTTTATGGACTTATGCCGAGTCGTGGGCATAGAAGATCATACCAAGTTCAACTTCCACCTCAAGCAACTCGTTATTAGTGGGTTGGTGATCAAAGAAGATGGTCGAATTTATTCGCTCACGGAACAGGGGCAACAAGTCCACTCCAGTATGCTTTAATGCGCCAATTCAAAACGATAAAGCCGACAATATGTCGGCTTTCTTATTTCACATGTATTACTTGTCGGGGCTGTATATTTTACTTCGCTTATTTTTGTTCAATTGAACGAATGACTTTACACGGATTGCCAGCAGCAACCACATTTGGTGGTACATCTTTTGTCACCACACTTCCCGCACCAATTACAGAATTTTCACCGATCGTTACGCCAGGACACACGATAACACCACCGCCCAACCATACGTTGTCACCAATCGTAATTGGCGTACCAAACTCAACACCTTCTTCGACACGACCTTTCACATCCAAAGGGTGGCCTGCTGTGTATATTTGTACATTGGGTGCAAACAACACATTGTCACCAATATGTACTTCTGCGACGTCTAAAACAACACAGTTGAAGTTCGCGTAAAAGTTTCTTCCTAACTTGATGTTAGAGCCATAATCACATCGGAATGGTGGCTCTAAAAATGCACCTTCAGCGTCTGGAATAAGTGTATCAATTGCGCTTCGCCATTCGTCCGTATCTGGGATGCTGTTGTTGAGTTTTTGTAGCACTTTTCTGCACTCAATACGTGCCTGGTAAAGCTCCTGATCCCAAGCATCATATGGCTCACCAGCCAGCATCTTTTGTTTTTCTGTCTTCATCGAACACGCCATCTCACCAAAATAAAAACGAATCAAAACACATCACAACACCGCAAAATGTGACCCGTTTAATGAATTATTTATTTACGCAATTTACGTTGGCACAACGGCGTTAATTCAAACAAAAACCATCCATTAATCTTCTCGAAATGCACGATTCATACTTTCAGTTAATGGTTTAACAAGATAACTCAATGGCGTCCTAGGCTCTGAGAGAATCAACACTTCAGCATTCATACCTGACGTTAACCTATGCTTGGTCACATCCTCTTGAGAAAGCGCAATACGAGCAAGATAGAAGTCGTCTTCATTTTGTTCAGACAACTTATCCGCAGAAATCGTCAAGACGGTTCCATCTAAAGGTGTAAGTGTTCTAGCATTCAATGCTGTCAAACGGATCTGAGCATGCTGTCCTGGAGTAATTAAATCGATATCTTGCGGACTGACTCTCGCTTCCACCAACAACTTATCGTCTTGAGGAACAAGCTCTAATAGTGTCTCTCCAGAGCCAATAACGCCCTTCTCAGTGAACACCTGCATGTTAACGATTCGGCCGGCAATAGGTGCAACGATTGCTGTGCGCGCAACCACATCTTTAGCCGAGCGATACTCTTCTCGAATCGTTACCATCTCAGTTTTGGTGTTTCTTAGCTCCTCAACAATCTCATTAAGTCGCTCTAGCTTAAGTTCTTCTATTTTGGCTTGATTCTCATCCAATCGCTTGCTGACCGTCAGTGATTGTCTATCTAATTGGCTTAGTGTGCTTCTCACCTCTGCTGCCAAGCGCTTTAACTGCAACAAAGCCGATTTTCCAGAAAAGCCTTTCTGCACCAAAGCTTGGTTACTTGTGATTTCTTCCTCGATAAACTTGAGTCTTTCTCTTTCAATAACTTTGGTCTGCTTTAAGTTTTCAAGCTCTAGGTTCGCCCCCGAGATGCTTTGATTTATGATGCTTAATTTACTATCGAAAAATCGCTTTCTGGCTTCAAAGATTTTGTTTTGAACTGACTTTGCTTCGGTCACGACATCGGTGCTTTGTATCGTTTCAAGATCTTGAGACCAATTGATATCAGGAAGTTCATCCAGTTCTGCGTTCAAACGATTTTCTTTTGCCAACGTATGAATATATTGGCCACCTAAAGCATCCAGTTTGGCCGTTGCTTGACGCTCAGACAACTGTATTAGCAATTGGCCTTTTTCCACGAGGTCGCCTTCTTGTACATACAGCTTATCGATAATTCCGCCTTCTAAATGCTGAATTTCTTGTCGTTTGCTCAAGACAGAAAGGTCACCATAAGCAATGGCTGCGCTCTCCAATTTCGCTGTCGCCGCCCAATAACCCAATCCGCCCAAAAATAAAGTCAGTGTTAAAATAGCAAGAAAGATTGGCCCTTTTAAATGAAGCTCTGCATCTGGTTTGAAGCGAAAGACTTTTTCCGCAGCCATTTCATTAACGGTTGGCAGTTGATTGCTCATTTCGCACCCTCGGTATGTCTGTTTTTTCTTCTCCCATCAAACGCTTCAACACTTCGTCTTTTGCTCCATAAAGCTTAATTCGGCCTTCCGCTAAATAGAGTAGCCGATCCATTTGCCTCAACGTGCTCGGGTTATGAGCAATAACAAGGACGGTTGAACCTTGTGATTTCAAATGCGCAATCAAGCGTTGGTAAGCGGCTTCACCTTCACCATCCAAGTTTGCATTCGCTTCATCAAATACCACAACGGATGGCTCTCCATATGCAGCCCTAGCTAATGCGATACGTTGTCGTTCACCGCCTGAAAGCCCACGCCCATTCTCGCCAATCACAAAATCATATCCCTTGTTCTTTTTCAGAATCAATTCGTGGCAACCTGCGAGCTGAGCGGCTTGAATAACTTTTGCAGGATCTTCATCTTTAAAACGTGCAATATTGTCTCGAATCGTACCTGGGAAGAGTTCAACCTCTTGCGCTAAATAGCCAAAGTGGGCACCACGATCTTCTGAGGCCCAAGTCGAGACCTCCATCCCATCTAACGTTACCTTACCGGCTAACGGCTTGATGTTACCCACTAAAAGCCTAGCAAAAGTCGATTTCCCAGTACCTGAAGGGCCAATCACACCAACAGATACACCAGGAGGAATAGATAAACTAATACCTGATAAAACGGGTTCACTCGCACCGGGGTGACGATAAGCCATTCCCGTCAACTCAAAGTGCCCTTTTGGCCTTGGTAAAGGCATATCAGACTCTTCTTGCGTAACCACTCGATCAATTTCAAATAAACGCTGATAAGCATTTCTTGCTGACATGGCGCTTCGCCAAGTACCAATGGCTTGCTCCATCGGAGACAGCGCCCTGCTCATTAATATTGAACTGGCTATCATGGCACCCGCGGTGATTTCGTGTTGGATCACCAGTAATGCTCCACCGCCCAGCAAGCAAATTTGTAACGCACCGCGAACGAATTTGGAAAAGTTGGCCAAGTAAATCGACTTACCTGTAACTCGCTGTTCCAATCGATTCGACTCGTTAACGTTTGAATACCACTTTTCTAGAAACGCATTCATCATCCCCATCGCCATAATTGAGTTCGCATTTTGGGTAGCGATCTCGGCATGATTTATATGCGATATAGCCCGAACTTCACTCTCTTGCATCGTCTTTCTGGTCACCAATTCATTGACCACACCTAAGCTAAAGAGCACAACAGAACCGCCCAAAGCAATATGTCCTAACATAGGATGGAGCAAATACACAAAGAGAATAAAGACTGGAGTCCAAGGGGCGTCAAGCAAAGGATAAGGGGCTTGGCTACTTAGAAAACTTTTGATGTTTTGGATATCTCTTAATACTTGTGACGTATAGCTTTTCCCTGAGTGGGCTTGATATTGAATGCTTCGTTTCAGCATAAATACCGAAAGTTTCGCATCCATCCAATACCCAAACGTCTTACTCATTTGAGCTCGAGCAATGTCAATCAGAGACATCGTCAATAAAGCCGCAATGACGATAACGGTCAAGAGAAACAGTGTATCAATGGAATAAGAGGATATGACTCGGTTGTACACTTGTAACATGTACAATGGGATAGATAGTACTAATAAATTTATAAATAGACTAAAACCAATCAGCAAGCCTGTGAGCGTGCATAGTTTTTGTCTAACTTCTTTGAAAACCGTTTTTTGCACGATTACTTCCACATATTTGCAAGCGTAGGCGCTAGGTATGCTAGCGCCTAAAAAAGACTGAGTTCTAGATAATGAACAAGTCGCTACCGTATGAGTTGATGTCCTCTTGTGTAACACCAATTAATTTAACGGTAAGATCTGCACCATCTGTAAAGACCGCATTACCTTTCGCATCGTAAGTAAAAGTAAGATCAGAGTATGACGTTACAGCATCACTGACGATATGAAGAGAATCTTCACCAATGGTAAAATCAACAACCTTTGCTTCACCGTGACCACCAAACTTATCCGTAAAGACGAACTTGTCTGCACCGCTACCACCAATAACGACGTTGTCACCAGAACCGGCAACTAAGATATCATCGCCGACACCACCATTTAGCTTGTTGTCACCTAATAAGCCGAGCAATAAATCACTACCAGTACCGCCACCAAGGTAGTCATTGCCTGTACCAGCCATTAGAATATCGTCACCAGCACCACCAGTTAAACGGTCATTACCAGCACCACCTACAACGAAATCATCACCGCCACCACCAACGAACGAGTCATTGCCGCCAAAGCCGATGAAGATATCATTGCCGCCATCAAAATCAGCGACTTGGTTGTTTTCACCCGCATCACCAATATATGTGTCATTTGTGCTCATTTTATGTCCCTCTTGGCTTTATATTTGAATAGACTTTCACGTCTGGATTAACTTCCTTCAGACATGAGAAGTCTAATAAACATAAACATAGGAACAAGTTTGAATATGGATTGATATTTCAAACTATCAATAATTTTAACACTACAAAAAGTGGTACTTTTAGACATAAACAACATCTAAAACAAAAAGTTAAAAGTAGTACTAAAGGTTTCTCTTAGCCCAACTTGTGGCTTGCGTCCGGTTTTTAACTTCAATTTTTCGGAAAATGTTGTAAAGATGAGATTTAATCGTATGTTCACTAATAAATAGTGAATCCGCTATTTCCATGTTGGAACCACCATCTTTTAACATCTGAAGAACTTGTATTTCCCTTCGCGTGAGTTCTACTTCTATAACTGGCTCAATAACGTAGTTAGCCTCCTTACCTTTATAATAAGCCAACAATTGCTCAAGCAATCGTCTTGATAACCAATTATCACCATCAATAATCGCTTTAAGCCCTTGGCAAAGTTTGGTCATTGAATCACTTGGGCCAAATATCCCTTTTACATGAGGCCACGATGCTAATTCTTCCGTATCAAGCTCATGTCCTAGGTTTAACATAATTGTTCCTAGCACTTTTTCATTATCTTTTAGATAAACTAAAGTATCAGACGGTGTTTCTACAGAGAAATCAACCAACAGAAAATACTGTTCAGGAATCAATTCGTGATAGCTTAGATTTTTACTATCTATGATGGTTATTTTGGTTTCTGTATTTTTAGAAAGCATCTCCTTAAAGTTTTCACTCTGTAAACTTTGTTGAGTGATCATTAGGATCTCAGGCCTTTCCTTATACTGTTCCATAATGTTTCTCATACTTTCACTAACTTAACATTCTGAATTTAATAGTTATTGCTGAGCACCTAAACTCATATCTAAGTGCTAGACGATAGAGTAGAGTTATTTGATACTTTTTTAAATTGCAATTTGGTTAAAATCATAAACAAAAAAAGTGTTTCTCATAAAAGAAACACTTTTTACATATAAAAAACTAATGATAGATCTACATCGCAATTTAGAAGAAATAAACACTAACCTTACTGAATTTATACCGCTATTGATAAACCAGATATATTTTCTTTAGCCCAAATTAATGCTTGAACTCTATTTTTCACATCAATCTTCTTAAAAATATTGTGCAAATGGGTTTTGACAGTATTTTCACTTACAAATAATTGTTCAGCAATCTGTTGATTCGAAGCCCCCATTGAAAGGAAGGTAATAATTTGCTGCTCTCTTTTCGTCAAAATTGCGGACACACTCTTATTTATTGGTCTGCTGTGTCGGCGTAAGTGCGTAATATACTGCTGTGAAAACTTGCGGCTAAACCACATATCACCCTGTAACACCTTACCAATTCCAAGCTGAAGATTGTTAATATCATCGGATGTATAAAAGATTCCTGCAAGATTCTGCCAAACAAACAGCTCTTCTGTTGAAATGGTTCTATCGCAATTGATAAGCACTTCAATCGTATCTTTTAGCTCCGCTTTCTTGAATTCTACATAGCGAGCGAAGACTTCATCGGAAATTACACTGTAGTCGATTAAGGTGGCAGAAATAGAGCCGTGGTGATTTAAGGGGGTACTGAGCTTCTCGGGGGCATCAAAACAACGTTGATACTGAGCTTGGTTTCCAGAACATCCTTGAGCAAAGATGACTGCAAACTGTCCTCAGTAATTAATATGACGTTCCTTGTACTTTTACACTCCATCTCTCTTGCAGCCCTTTAGTTATTTTGATTGAAATAAGCAATAGATTTAGATAGAGCGGCAGTATTGTCAAGTATGAAAAAAAGTAGTAACAAAGACTAACTTATTGATTGAAAGCTAGTTAAAGAAGGTGAGTTAACGAGTAAGTATGAAAAAGGGAGTTCGAAAACTCCCCCTTTATTAGTGCACTGGTGTTGAATTTTTCTGATTGAACTTACCAAAGTATTGTTCAAGAATCTCTGGTGTCAGCTTTCCTTCAGCTTCTAGCTTCTTTAGTTCGGCTGCGATTTGCTTTTGCTCTTCTAGAGAAGGTAGCTTTACTTCCGGCTCCTGAGCAGCTTCTTGAGAAATCTGTTCTAGTTCTTTTTCGAAGTCATTCATAGTACTTACCTAAATATATAGTCGTTAAACTTGTAAATTAGGCCTATTCTATCCAACTCTACAGTTTGAAGCTACCAACCATCTTATCCAAGCGAGAGGATAGTTCCTGTAGGTCTTGGCTTGCACTCGCTAGCTCTTCCGCTGTAGCGGTCGTCATTTCATTAATCGCATTAATTTCTTCAATGTTCTGATTGATGGTATGTACAACCGTTGACTGCTCTTCGGTTGCTGTCGCAACTTGTGTGTTTCGGTCAGAGATATCTGCAATGCGCTCAGAAATGTTCATCAGCACTTCAACGGCTTCATCAGTCGAGGCGACGCCTTCGAACGTTACGGTCTTACCTGCTTCCATCGCTGTCACGGCATCTTGAGCGTCACTTTGAAGCTGATTGATCATCTTCTGAATCTCTTCCGTAGAGACAGCGGTACGTGAAGCCAGATTTCGAACTTCATCCGCAACGACGGCAAAACCACGCCCCTGCTCACCCGCTCGTGCTGCTTCAATCGCCGCATTCAAAGCAAGTAAGTTGGTTTGCTCGGAGATATCACGAATGACATCCAAAATTGATCCAATGTCCTTGGTAGTGGTTGCCAGTTGCGTCACTACCATGCTGGTCGTTTCAACGTCATCGGCAAGGCGACTGATCACTTCTTTCGCTTGAGTAACCACTTGGCGACCTGTCTGTGTGTTATCAGATGCTTGGTTTGCTGTATCCGCAGCGGTTGCAGCGTTAGAGGCAATCTCACTGATGGTCGCCCCCATCTGGTTAATCGCCGTTACCACTTGAATTGTTTGGTCACGTTGCTCTTGGCTATTATCGTGCGTTGATGTGGCTTTGTTGGATACACTGTCCGCAGCTTGGCTTAATGCGCCGCTGGTTAACGACACTTCTTTCATAGTCGCGTGAATCTTTTCAATAAAGCCATTAAAGCCTTTTGATAGCTGAGCAATCTCGTCGTTACCTTTGATTTCGATACGCTGAGCCAAATCACCTTCCCCTTCACCAAGGTCAGTGAATCGGTCTGCAATTTGGCGAATTGGGTTAGTAATGCTGTTTGCTAGCAAAACACCCATTGCGATGAAGATCAGCGCCACGATTGCTGTCGTAAACAACATTTTCTCTGCTGTTGCATCAAGGTCAGCAAATACCTCATTCACTGGCACGACACCAACCACAAACCAATCCATTGATGGCACATACAGGCTAGATACAAACATATCTTGGCCTTCAAATTCGGTAGTAACGAGATTGAAATGACCTTTGTTAAGCAGCTGAGAAGCTTCTCCACCAAACAATTGGCTAATAGACGTTTTGTTTTTGCCTTGCTGGCGGTGTATCTGGATGTCACCTTTACTATTCGTTAGGAAAACATAGCCTGATTTCTCAATCTTGAAGCCATTCAGGAGCGACACCATATCATCCATCGATTTTGACAAACCAGACATCGAGATGCCATTCACATCTTGATAATTAGCAAACATTTTCACGTCACCATTGGACTCTTGGAATACGCTCACTGACGTGTCTTGGCCCGAAGAGGTGAACCTAAAAAACCACCCATCCTGTGAGCGATTGAGTTGGCGTAGAAAGCCGTTCTGGTTCCAGTAGTATGCGGTTTGGCGGTTTGCCACAGACGCATCGTTTAGCTCATATTGAGACTTCACATTGTTAAGCTGCTGGACAAGTTGCGCTTCAACAACTGGATTACGGTCGGTCGTAGATAAGGCTTCAACCACAAATTCGTTGGTTGCTAACTGCTTTGCCGCTTGCTGCATTTGGACAACTTCACGGTCAATTTCGGTATTGATTTGCTGCAGCATTGCAGGGAGCTCAATATCGACCAAACGGTGACTAAGCACCTCTCGGGCGTGGCGCTGCGCCATGACACCGACAATAATAGTCGAGGCTAAAACAGCAAAAGTAATACCGAGTACCACCTTTTGTTTGATACTCAGAGAAGTAAGTTTCAACATATTTGGACCTTTAAAAGAATCACTCGTTATCTGCATTCTGAACAGGTTAAACTTGGTGCATAAGTATTTGCTATGCACGGCTTGGAATCTATATCGGCCTTTCCCTACAAAACTAGAGAAAATTCTCACAAACTTATGCAAATGTTATGTAACAGACTGTCGAGTAGGGTAATTCACGTTTTTCAATGGCTTGCAATCACTTTACTCGCCCCAATATTGGAAAGATAAATTACACGGGCGTACTGGAACTTTTCCCTACGAATGAGTGACCAATACACAAAATAAGAATCAAATGGATACCCAGAGAGTCCACAAAATGCACAAAACGAACTTCGAAACGCTTCAAAGCTATTTAGAGTCCCAGATCATTGGTCAGCATGATCTGGTAAAACAACTACTCATTGCTCTACTTGCCGATGGGCACATCTTGGTTGAAGGTCCTCCAGGTCTTGCAAAAACACGAGCTGTAAAATCCCTGTCTGATTGTGTCGAAGGCGATTTCCACCGCATTCAATTTACGCCCGACCTACTGCCTGCCGACTTAACGGGTACAGATATATTCCGTCCTGAAACAGGCGAATTTACCTTTCAGTCTGGTCCGATTTTCAATTCTTTGATCCTTGCCGATGAAATCAACCGTGCGCCGGCCAAAGTTCAAGCAGCAATGCTAGAAGCCATGGCAGAAAAGCAAGTAACGGCTGGCCGCAACACGTATGCGCTACCCGAACTTTTCTTGGTAATGGCGACACAAAACCCGATAGAACAAGAAGGAACTTATCCGCTGCCAGAAGCGCAGCTCGACCGTTTCTTGTTGCACCTTGATGTGGATTACCCAGATGCAGAGCATGAGCTCGCCATCTTACGCATCAACCGTGGTGAAGCGAAAGGCGAAGCAGCGGTGGAACGCCCGAGCTTAAGCCAGGAGGACATCTTCACTGCGCGCAAAGAAGTGCTCAACATTCACATGGCAGATGCGATTGAGCAATACATTGTCCGTCTTGTGATGGCGACTCGACAGCCAAGCGATTACGACTCAGAGCTTGCGAAATGGCTATCAATGGGGGTAAGTCCACGTGCAACCATCGCGCTGGATCGTTGTGCTCGAGCTCATGCTTGGCTAGCCGGTCGTGACTTCGTTTCACCAGAAGACGTTCAAGCCATGGCTTACCCTGTGCTACGTCACCGTCTACTGCTTAGCTACCACGCTCAGGCAGAAGGCATTACAGCAAATCAGGTTATCGACAAGCTTCTTAATCTTGTAGGTAGCGCATAACGTAGGTAGGTGACATGTCTGCATCATATGCATTGCCACCTCATGCGAATGGGGTGACATTAACCCTTGAAGAGCTGCTTCAATACCGGACGCAATCCGTTCGTTGGCTACCACCAGCACAGAGTATTTGGTCGCAAATGAGTGGTAATCATACCAGCCGTCAAAAAGGGCGCGGTATGGACTTTATGGAAGTGCGTCAATATCAAGCGGGCGATGATATTCGCAGTATCGATTGGCGAGTCACGGCTCGAACGGGAAAAGCGCACACCAAGTTGTTTGCTGAAGACAAAGAGCAAGCGGTGATCTTATACATCGACTTGAGCCCAAGCATGCACTTTGGTTCGCAATATGTATTGAAGTCGGTTCAACTGGCGCACTTCGCTAGCGTCTTGATTTGGCTGACGTTAGCCAAGAAAGACCGCATCGGCGCGGTGATAGATGATGGTTCCCAATGTATTGAGTTCCGCCCTTCTTCTCTTCAAAAGCAAGGGCTAAGAATTCTTGACGCGATAGTGAATACTCACAATCAATTGCTTACGAATCAACACGCTGACAGCACACGTACGCTGCCATACATGAGCGCCATTGAAACGCTACACAACCTTACGCCGAAAGGCAGTGAGCTCATTCTATTGAGCGACTTTGCTCAAGTGGGAGAGAAAGAGCTGCTTCAACTGCGTCGACTAAAGCAACACAACAGCGTTCGCGCAGTCCAGTTCTATGACCCTTTGGAGCGAGGTGAAACCAAATTTCGAGGTCAAGCGAAAGCGTCTGACGGTCATCGAAGCCAATGGTTCAACTTTGGTTCAAAAGGACAACGAAAGGCATTGGAATCATACTTCGATAAGCATCAGCAAGCCATCAAACAACAATGCCACTCGATGGCGATTCCATTTAATAGTCTGTCCAGTGGGTTTCCCCTGATTCAGCAATTAAGCTAACCACAGTAACAACATATAAAACATTCAAGCAGTAGTAATAATGACAACGAATAACCAAAGCCTAAACCTTGAACCTTTAATCCTACCGAATGCACCAGATTGGTTCCCACTTGCTTGGGGATGGTGGGCTGTTCTGGGCGGGATAATTCTTTCCATCGTAATTGTCGTGTTGTACTTAAGATGGCGTTCAAAACGTCTTGTCGCTAAAAAGACCGCTTTGAAATTGTTGACCAACCCGCTCACACCACATACTCCGTCTTCTGCATTAGAGGTTCTCCGCCAAGCGGCTTTGAGTTACTTCCCTCGGGAAGAGATCGCACCATTAACAGGCTCTGCTTGGTATGAGTTTCTTGATAGCTACACCAAAGAAACTCGATTCGTAGACAAACAACAACAGTGGCAAGCCGCGCTTTACCAAAAATCTGGTCAAGAACAGCATCAAGATTTGATTGATGATTGTGCTTTCTGGATTGACAGCGCTTTGCCTCCGAAGAAAAAGGCAAAAACTCGTGACTGAGGCAAATCTCGTATCGAGCCTCTCTCAATGGTTTAACATTGAGTTGGTCTGGTGGTGGGCTCTTCTTTTGCTGCCCCTACCTTGGCTGATTTATAAGTTCTTCCCTGAAGAGACTCAGCAAGCTGAAATCAAACTGGCCTACCTGCCTGACAACAAACACAGCACCAAGCCAAAACAGTTAGCCCAGAAGGCACTGTCTATTGCTATCTGGGCTTTATTGGTTATCGCTTGTGCTCGTCCGGTTTGGTATGGCGACCCGGTTGAGTTCCAACCGAAGTACCGTGACATGATGCTAGTCGTTGACTTGTCAGGCTCAATGCAAAAAGAAGACATGAACGACAATGGCGAGTACATTGACCGTCTCACAGCAGTGAAGAAAGTCCTGTCTGAATTTGTTCAAAAGCGCGACGGGGACCGTTTGGGCGTCGTTCTGTTTGGCGATCATGCTTACCTACAAACACCGCTAACGGCGGACCGTAAAACCGTGATGCAACAAATCAATCAAACTGTGATTGGCTTGGTTGGACAACGCACAGCGATTGGTGACGGAATCGGCTTAGGTACCAAAACCTTTGTTGATAGCGACGCACCACAACGTGTGATGATTTTACTTAGTGATGGCAGCAATACAGCAGGCGTATTAGATCCACTTGAAGCTGCAGACATTGCGAAAAAATACAATGCCACTATTTACACTGTTGGGGTCGGCGCGGGCGAGATGATGGTGAAAGACTTCTTCATGTCTCGTAAAGTGAACACCGCTTCTGACCTCGATGAGCAGACACTTACTAAGATTGCCGAAATGACAGGTGGCCAGTATTTCCGTGCTCGTGATGCGCAAGAACTTGAAAAAATCTACGACACAATTAACCAGTTAGAACCCGTCTCTAGCGACACTCAGACTTGGCGACCTCAATCTGAATGGTTCCCTTACCCACTGAGCGCAGCACTCGTTCTTTCCGTGTTTCTGTTTGTTCTAAGGAGAAAACATGGCTGAGTTTATATTCTTATATCCATATTGGCTGTTGGGTTTGCTCGTCATTCCTATCGTCTTAGCCCTAAATAGCCAGTACAAAACCAAGAAGTCGTCCTTGATAGCGCCGCACTTGGCAAAAATGCTCGGTCATTCCATCAAGACCAAACATTACTTTGCTATCTGGGGACTCGCTTGGGCGACCGCCTGCATCGCTTTGGCAGGGCCGAGCTGGCAATCGAATACTCGCCCAAGTTTCGAACTGAGCCAGAACCGAGTATTAGTCTTGGATATGTCACGCTCTATGTACGCAACGGACGTGAAGCCAAATCGACTATCGCAAACACGCTATAAAGCGTTAGATTTATTGCCGAAGTGGAGAGAAGGTTCGACAGGTTTAGTCGCTTACGCAGGTGACGCCTATACCTTAAGCCCACTCACAACCGATTCGAGTACACTTGCTGGCATTATTGAGAATCTATCGCCAGAACTGATGCCTTACCAAGGTTCGAATTTACCATCCGCGATAGAAACCGCTCTTGGTCAATTTACACAAGCCGGTGTCAATCAAGGTGACATCGTTGTGTTGGCAGATGATTTGGATGACTCCGAACTATCACGTTCACTAGCGTTGTTAAATGGTAAAGATATCAGAGTGTCAGTGCTTGCTATCGGAACATCAAATGGTGCACCAATTGCTCTTCCGGATGGTTCTTTGATGAAGAACCGACAAGGCAATACGGTTGTGGCGAAAACGAATCTGAAAAATTTACAGACGCTGGCGAAGCAAACTGGCGGATTATTCGTTCCGATTCAACATAATAACCGTGATGTAGAGAACATTGCCGCGTTTACCAATAATGCTGGTAACAACCTTGCCGCGAAACAAAGCGAGGATGTAAAAACAGATTCGCGCTTAAATAGCGGTTTCTGGTTGCTTCCACTGCTGTTGATTCCTGCTGTCCTTCTTTTTCGTAGAGGTATGGTTTGGGTGCTGGTTGCGACCGTACTACCAATGGCTTGGACACCAAAAGCAGAAGCGAGCGCGTTCCTAAATCAAAACCAGCAAGGCGAGCAGCTTTATCAACAAGGTGAGTACGAAAAGGCACAAAACACCTTTACCGACCCAAACTGGAAAGGTGCTGCCAGCTATCAAGCCGGTGATTATGAAAGTGCCATTGAGGCTTTCTCAAACAACTCGACTTTAGATGGACGTTATAACCTCGCCAATGCACTTGCTCAAAACGGTCAACTTGATGATGCAGCAAACCTCTACAAACAATTGGTAGAGGAGAAGCCCGATTTTGAGGCGGCGAAAAAGAACCTGTCGGTTGTAGAGGAGAAACTGAAGCAACAGCAGCAACAGCAGCAACAGCAGCAACAGCAGCAACAGCAGCAACAGCAGCAACAGCAGCAACAGCAGCAACAGCAACAGCAGCAACAGCAGCAACAGCAGCAACAGCAGCAACAGCAGCAACAGCAGCAACAGCAGCAACAGCAGCAACAGCAGCAACAGCAGCAACAGCAGCAACAGCAGCAACAGCAGCAACAGCAGCAACAGCAGCAACAGCAGCAACAGCAGCAACAGCAGCAACAGCAGCAACAGCAGCAACAAAAGTCTCAGAATGATGCTAAACAAGAGCAAGGACAACAGTCACAAAACAAGCAAGACAATGAAAATAAAAAAGAAAAAGAGAAAGCTGAACAACAAAAAGTAAAGCAAAAAGAAAAGACACAAGGCGAGCAACAAGGGGAACCAATGCAAGCTCAAGCTCAGGCAGAAAAAACGCATCAGGACGATCCTGAGTTCCGCCGTTTAGAAGCGGTAGAAAGTGCGCGTGACCCAAGCTTTTTGATTCGAGCACAAATGCAGTTGCAAGCTCAACAAAAACGACCTCCACAACAAACAAATAAGGAATGGTAACTCCATGATGAAAAAAGGCGCAAAACTGGTCTTTGTTCTGGTGGCCAGCCTATTAACATGCTTTTCGGTTTTTGCCCAAAGCCTTCAAGCCAGTGTGAATAAAACCCAAGTCGCAAAGAATGAAGTCATCAATCTCCGCATTATGGCAGACACTGAGTTAAGTTCTGATGCCATAGATTTTGATACGCTAAAGAAAGATTTTTTCTTGGGGCAGCCTCGTTACGGCCGTTCAAGCAATAACATTAACGGCCATAAAACAGTCCGAACGGAATGGAGCATTTCGATCGCGCCGATGAAACAAGGCGTTGTGACCATACCAAGCTTCACAGCTGAAGGGATGAAGACTGAGCCAATTAAGCTGCGCGTCACAGAAAGCCAAGCAGAGCCAAACCTGGATGATTTATTCAGTTTTGACATGAGCGTGGATAACCACACTTTGTACCCACAACAGTCAGCAACGTTACGTATGCAGTTGGCCATCAAAGTAGATCCACGTCGTTTGGATAACCCACAAATCGTTCCGCCTAGCATTGATGGAATGAAGATTGAACCTGCTAGTGACATGAAACAAGGTCAGCGAATCATTGATGGCTTAGAAGTTACTGTCGTTGAACAAGCATTCCGTATTACCGCAGAAAAACCAGGAAGCTTTTCGTTAAACGGCCCTCAATTAACTGGCTCTTACATTTATGGTGACAGTTTAACGGGTTCGACAAAGATCATGCCGATCAAAACCAACGTTCAGCAAATGCCTATCACAGTCAAACCGATCCCGAAAGACTTTGAAGGCAACTGGCTACCAGCTTCAGCATTAGAAATGACTCAAAGCTGGGAAGATGAGCAAGGTAATCCTCTGTCTGCAAACGCGGTGAATAGCGTTAAACAAGGTTCATCTATTACCCGTACGATTCGTGTGAGAGCGCGAGGCACACAAGCAGAATACTTGCCACGTATTGGCATAATTTACCCAAGTACACTGCGTGTTTACCCAGAGCAACCTCAGTTCGAAACAGCGCGAGATGGCACCGTCACCATGACAATGAAGCAAGTGCTGATCCCAACGGAAGCTGGTGACCTTACCTTACCCGGTTACAAGCTAAATTGGTGGGATAGCAATCGTGATCAAGCAAGAGAATCAGAAATCGCTGAGTTAAATCTTAAAGTCGAGAAAAGTGATACTGGACTGATAACCCTGCCAGAAAGTGTACTGCCAACACAACCAACACAAACGGCATCTCCAACCGTTCCACAAGGTGGCGTTGATACGATTTGGCAAACATTAACATTCGTCTTTGCGGTACTTTGGTTGGTTTCTTCCGCTATTGCCATTGGCTTATGGAGAAAACGCAAAGCGCCACAATCAACAGAAGTGATGATGAGTACTCATAACGCCTCCATTCGAGATATAGAGGATGTCATAAAGCAAGGTGACAGTATCAAGATTGAAAAAGCAGTTAACGACTACTTAAACACTCACTACGCTGATATCGAATCAGAGGCGGTGCAAGCAGTAAGAACTGAATTGAATGTGATGAATCAATCTCGATTTAGCTCCACTCAGCAACCATGGAAAAGTGATACTTTGCTGGCAATACTCAAACAACTCAGCAAAGACAAAACAACCAAAACCAGCCACCAGCTTGAGAAGCTTTAACGAACAATTAAGTGTTAGATAAAAATGGCAGCTTATCTTCAAGCTGCCATTTTTGTTTTTAGTGCTAAGCAACACTCTGCTTCTCTATTTCAACCGCCCGAACACAGTTGCGACCACTGTTTTTAGCTCGGTATAAAGCCTTATCGGAGAGTTGATACAAATGATCGAAGTTAAAGTCTTTACCTTGTGTCAAGTAACAAGAATAACCAATAGAAACAGTAAGTAACTCACCTTCTGGATTATGACAATGCTTAATCCCCTCCTCCTCAATACAACGACGGATGCATTCTGCTCTTAATCGGACTTCGTCTTGACTTGGCCCTATCATCAACAGCACAAATTCTTCACCGCCAATCCGGCAAAATACTTCATCTTCATCTTCATCTTTAGTATGGTGTTCAAGGATGTTACCAATTCGCATTAACGCGATATCACCTTCTAGATGTCCATAGTGGTTGTTGAACAAGCCGAAGTGGTCAATATCAATTAAGATCAATCCAAATGACATGACTTCATCATGCTCTACCGAGCAGTACTTCTGCATGACGTGCTCTAACATTCGTCGATTACCAAGGCGAGTCAAAGGATCGAGTTTAGACAATACTTCCAATTGTCGATTGGCTTCTTCCAGCTCTTTAGTCCGATTTTGTACTTCTAGCTCTAGGTTTTCATTAAGTTCGCGAATCGCCTCTTGTGCTTGTGTACGTTGCAGCACTTCAGCAAGGCTTGATGCAAACATCCGAATCACTTCACGAAGCTGGGAGGTAAGCGGCGCACGAGTTAATAGATTATCAACGGCGATAAAAGCAATAGGCCCACTGCTATTGGAAGTCAGCACTGTCATGGCCGCCCAGCCGAAACCAACAATATTGCAATCGTGATAGATGGGAACCGACTCTTCAAACGCAACCTCATTCAGCATAGATCGGGCTAAATTAATCAAAGAGAAGTCCTGTGTCTCCCCAAAAAAATAAGATTCATCCACCACATTGCCTTGGATGTCGGTCCCCCACGTACCTTGCATATAAGAGCAATTTTCATCGGTCAAGAACACCGCCATACGGTCGATGCCCAAGTTTTTAATGGCAAAGGTCACTGCGGATTTGCACACATCACTGACCGTAGTACATCGAGAAAGCTCCACCATACTTGAGTGCAACATGCGCACATTTTGTTCTTGACGCTTACGGATATAGATTTGCGAGAAAAGTGAGCCAAAAGATTCCAGCATCTGCTTTTGATAAGCCGTCACGGGCTTACGATGAATAAAGTTATCCAGTGCGAACCAACCAAAAGGCTCATTACCATCTCGTAGGATTAACATCGCATTCCAGCCCTGCCCTACGACTTTACCGGCGGTATAAATCGGCGCATCTTCGACAATGACGAGATTACGCTCTGTACTCGACAGTGCTGCGATGTACTCTTCACTCAACTGGTGAAGATCATATTGAGTGTGAAACTCATCAATCGTGATGCCATCCTCATTAGTGCCATAGGTCCCACTGAAACTACGCTTTTTCATGTCCAACAGCATTAAAGTAGAACGGTCAAAACCTAAACGTTCACGCAAGGCTTCAACCGCTTTTAAATAGAGATCTTTAAGAGAGTCAGGATTAGAGATGTCCAACGCCACTTGCTGTACGAGCTTCATGTTTTCAATGAAGCGTTCTCGCTGGCTAAGTTCATCGACGTATTGGGCCTCTCGGACATCACGATGCTTCATTTCTTGCGATGCGCTTTTTTCTGCGCGAATACACTGCCAGCGAGCCGCGGCAAGTTGCATTGCATCGTAGCTTTCTTCGTAGATATTGTGGGCGGAGCGAGCTTGGACGTTTTGAATCAGTAGGTAGGTACGTTTGATCGGCGTGTTATCGAGCATCATGATGTAACTTTCGCCGCCAAGATCTTGGGTGTGGTTCCAATTACAGGTATTGATGGCCAACGGAATAATACTTTCTGAAGTATCAAATTGGCTCGCCCAATCCCAGAAGGCTTCAGGGTACTGACGGATTGGAGTCAAATCACCACGAGAAAACCTCACCGCCCCTGATGGATTGGTGAGCGGATCGTCAAAGATCGCTATCGCACTGGGGGAAAAGCGTTGTTCTAGATGCTCGAATATGGCTTCCGCCAATAATCTATGGTCTCTGGTAGAAGAGACCGTTCTTGTAAAACTTTTTAAACTCACCTGGCCAACCTAATCTACTTTTTTATTCTCGATAAAAAACTACTTAGGCCATGATATGCAATCAATGGAATCCAAGTTGAGCTGTTAAGTCTTTCGCAAAAATTTTGTACTTAATTTCACAATCGAGAACCTTTCAACATTTTTAGACAGGTGTTTCATCCGAATTACATACTGCAAAATTAGGCGCAAAAGTGAATCAACATGAACATTATTGGTATTGAGAAAATTCCGCATACCCTAAACGAAAAAGGCCCCTCACAAAGAGGGGCAAGAGTACCATCGCTTATAGTTATTCATGTATATGCTGATAAATACGTTAATTAACCAAAGTCGCCGTTTACATAGCCTTGAGTACGGTCGTCTTTCGGGTCACTGAAGATCACTTGTGTGTCATCGTGCTCGACCAACTCACCCATTAGAAAAAACGCAGTGCGGTCAGAAATACGACGCGCCTGTTGCATTGAGTGAGTCACGATAACGATGGTGTAGTTCTTCTTAAGCTCTTCCATCAATTCTTCGATTTTATGTGTTGCAATTGGGTCAAGTGCTGATGTTGGTTCATCCATTAGGATCACATCAGGCTCCATCGCGATTGTACGAGCGATACATAGACGTTGCTGCTGACCACCAGATAGTCCAAATGCATGTGACTTAAGACGGTCTTTCACTTCGTCCCAAAGTGCTGCACCACGAAGTGAGCTCTCAACCACTTCATCAATGTGTTTTTTATCTTTAATGCCTTGAGCACGAAGACCGTATGCCACGTTCTCGTAAATGCTCATTGGGAATGGGTTTGGCTTTTGGAATACCATCCCCACTTTGATGCGAAGATCAGCGACATCGATGTTGCCGTAAATGTCTTCACCATCCATGGACAGTTTGCCAGTGATCTTAACGCCTTCGATAAGATCGTTCATGCGGTTCAAACAACGTAATAGTGTAGATTTACCACAACCAGAAGGACCGATTAGTGCGGTTACTTGACGTACTGGAATAGGCAGGTTGATTGATTTCAGTGCTTGGTTATCACCGTAAAACAGGTCTAGGTTTTCAATATCAAACTTGTTCATTTTCTTAATCTCTTAAATCTTGAATTCGTGTCTTTTAACGTGCGTTCTTAATTTGTGTTGTTAGTAAGTTGCTGTGTTAAAACGTCGTGCAATCAGTTTTGTAACCATGTTGATCAGTAGAACAACAACAATCAGAACTGTCGCGGTACCGTAAGCCTGATTCCATTCCTCAATGGTAAACAGTTCGGTAGTCAGTTTGTATAGGTGAACGGTTAGTGTACGGCCTGAATCCAATAAAGAATCCGGAATACGAGCAACCATACCTGCTGTCAGGAAAACTGGAGCAGATTCACCAATGACACGACCAATACTTAGAATGACCGAGGTTAAGATACCTGGCATTGCGCTCGGAAGAATCAAGCGCCAGATAGTGTAAATTTTCGATGCGCCAAGACCATAAGAGCCTTCGCGGTACGTTTGCGGTACTGCCATCAATGCTTCTTCCGTGGTACGGATGATCACTGGCAAGATAAGAATACTTAGCGTTAGAGCGCCCGATAGAATCGAGAAGCCAAGGCCAAGAATCGCTACGAAGAAAGTCATACCAAATAGACCGAAGATTATCGACGGAATACCCGCCAATGACTCGGTACAGAATCGGATGATTTTCACTAAACGGCTGCCTACTTTCGCGTATTCGGTCAAGTAGATTGCCGTCATGATACCGAGTGGTGCTGCCACTGCGATAGAAGCGATAACCATGTAGATAGTCGACACAATCATCGGGAAGATGCCGTGCTCGTCCCCTGTGCGCGTATAGTCATCAGTAATGAAGTTCCAATCTACGTGTTGTAGACCGTTAGATAGGATGTACCAGATAATCCAGAACAAAAAGCCTACCGTTAATGCTGCCGAGACCCAGACAAATGCGCTTAATACATTATCTTTGAACTGGCGTGCCTGTTTTAATTTTGCGCGATCCATAATAGTCACCTTTAACGAGCGATTACTTCGCTTTTTCTCGGTTTAGGTAAAGTAGTACAGCGTTCAACGACATGATGAAGACCAGTAGTACCACACCTGTAGCGTATAGAGCGTTCGCGTGAACACCACTTGCGTAAGACATTTCAATAGCGATGTTTGCGGTTAGCGTACGAGCCGAATCAAGGATGCCTTCTGGCATTGCCGGCGCGTTACCCATTACCATGATGATCGCCATGGTCTCACCCAACGCACGACCAATACCCAGAATCACACCTGTCATGATGCCTGAGCGAGCCGCTGGAACGAGCAATTTAAAGATGGTGTAGATTTTAGAAGCGCCAAGAGCCAAAGAACCTTCTTTGTAAGTCCGAGGTACTGCACGAATAGACGTTTCAGAAACCGTGATGACAGTAGGAAGAATCATCACACCCAGTACGATGATACCTGCCAAAATAGTGTTACCCGCTGGTACATCAAATACGTTTTGGATAAGCGGTACGATGATAACCAAGCCAAAGAAGCCGTAAACCACCGAAGGAATACCGGCAAGGAGCTCAACCGCTGGACGGATAACATCAGCCAAACGTTTCGGTGCAATTTCTGCGATAAAGACCGCAGTCAACACGCCTATTGGCACACCAACTAATACTGCGCCAGCTGTCGACACGATGGAAGCAACAATCATAGTTGCAACACCGTAAAGTGCTGGTGGCAGCCAGTTTTGGCCAAGTACGATGCCTGATACGCCAACTTCTTGGAAGGCTGGAATACTTTCTCGAACGATGAAGTATGCGATTACTGCTAATGAAACGATGCCGATAACAGCACTCGTTAAAAACAAGCCGTGGAAGATACGCTCTCTCCAGTCAACGCGGCGTTTCTCGCGTAGGCCTGGCTTGCTGATCGCTTTAGCGTCAGTAGTCATAAGCTTTTCACTATTTGTTGCGATGGTCATAAAAATCTCACGGTTCTAGGCAATGCCCTTGAACACAATGGATAGAAAAGGCTCAGCCCAAAATGGTGGGCTGAGCAAACTTTAGAGCCCCGATGGGATTAGTTAACTGAGATGTAACCTTTTTGGTCAACTAGCGCTTGCGCTTCGTCAGTTAGCATCCAGTCTAGGAATTTTTGAGTTTCAGCTGATGGCTTGCCTTCTTTGTAAAGAACAAGGAATGGACGAGCAACTTTGTAAGAACCGTTTTTCACGTTATCTACAGAAGCTTCGATACCATCAATTGGAAGTGCGTTTACAGAGCCATCAACTGTACCTAGAGAGATATAGCCAATTGCGTATGGGTTAGAAGCAACCATTGTCTTCAATGCACCGTTGCCGTTAGCAACTTGAGCGCGTTGAGAAATCGCAGAAACTGTTTTGTCAGAAATCTTCATTTTAAGAGACATGATGTCTTCGAAAGCACCGCGAGTACCAGAAGCCGTATCACGAGTGATAGCTACGATTGGCTTATCTGCACCGCCAACGTCTTTCCAGTTTGTTACTTCACCTTTGTAGATTGCAGTAACTTGGTCCGCAGTAAGACCCGATAGTTTGTTTTGTGGGTTTACAACAACTGCGATACCGTCAAGAGCAACGGCCTCTTCTTTTAGAGTCGGCTCTTTCTCAGAATCTTTTAGGTTACGAGAAGACATACCTAGGTCAGCAGAACCGTTCTTCGCAGCTTTAACACCCGCAGATGAACCAGGGCCTTGAACTTCAACAAATACGTTCGGGTTTGTCTTCATGTATGTTTCAGAGAAAACTTCCATCAGTGGAGTTACGCTGCTAGAACCCACTGCAGAGATAGTTTCTTTAGCAGAAACAGGAGTCACTGCCATTGCGCCTAGAAGTGCGATTGCACCGATTACTGTCTTTTTCATCACAATTTCCTTTAAGTGGCTTTATTGCCGTTGTGTTTCACTTGAACGGTGCTCACTTTAGAATCCAAATATGACAGTTGTGTTTCACTTAGTTGAAGCCTCTATGACACGTTGTCATTTCTGCTTAATAAATCAGCAATCAAACTTTATTTCCTTTCGAGCTCAAATTACGTTGCATACCTTTGGCTACAACAAAATGCCAACTGCATCGCTTTTGGTATATTTCATAACAATTAAACATCGTTAAATAATTGATATATCGAAACTAATAATTAAAATCGGGGCGCTTTATTTACAAAAATGATAATAGTTCCAATCTTTAGAGGGTCAATCATGCGTCAATTACTGAGTACGCTGTCTATTAAGTCACAGGTTTTCGTACCCGTATTATTCACTGTCATACTTCTCGTCATTGGGTTGAGTATCGGCATCGGAAAGTTAGAGCAAGCATTCGGCAAGGTCACGGTCTCAACCAATAACCTTATCGTGCATAAAGAAGAACTCAGCTCTATCGTCGACAACACTTATGCCATGCGCATTAAGGCAATCTACAGCCTATTCAGAGCAGAAGATGTCCAAACACTGAACCAAGAGTTACAACATCGTCAGGCAACCAACCGTGAGTTTTTAAGCTCCATCGACCAAATTGAAGGCATCCAAGCAGAAGTCAACGCCATGCGCGATGCGATGAACCACTATGTGGATTTCACTCGAATCACCATGACGCCGCTACTGAACACTAAACATTCATCCAACAACGTGTCCTCAGATTTCGAGAGAGAATATGAGACAGCAATGGGTCAATACCGCTTAGCAGGTGAAGCAATGATTGGCGCCATTGACAACTTGTCTAAGAAGCTCAATCAAATCGTAACAGACGAAGTCACAGAAAATGGTGCATTGCACTCAGATACCATCACTTACAGCACCATTTCTCTTGTCATTATTTTGTCTATCGCCTCTTTGATCAGCTGGTTGCTAGCAAGCTACATCGTGGCGCCTATTCGTAACCTACAAGAAACCATGCGCGAAGTAGCAAAAGGCAACTTATTAGTAGAAGCGGAAGAAACGGGCAAAAATGAGGTGTCGCAACTGGCACAAGACGTAAACCAAACCATCCACCAACTCCGCGGTACCGTCGACTCACTGGTTCGAATCAGTGAAGACGTCGCCTCGGCTTCGACTGAACTGGCAACAGTAATGACGCAAAGCAGTGCCAACTCAGACCAAGAGAAACAAGAAGTAGAACAAGTAGCTTCTGCAATTAACCAGCTTGAATCTACCGCTGCGGAAGTTTCAACCAATGCACAACAAGCCGATAGCGCCTCAAACGAAGCAAGCAAGTTAACCTCACAAAGCTTAAGCATGTTTGAAGAAAGCACACGTGCCAGTGCGAAGATGGCCGACCAACTTAATGAAGCGGCAAACGTGGTCACGTCACTAAAAGATCAGTCCGAACAGATTGGTAAAGTGATTGAAGTTATTGAGAGCATCTCTGAGCAAACCAACCTACTTGCATTGAATGCGGCGATTGAAGCGGCACGAGCGGGGGAAAGTGGTCGAGGCTTTGCTGTGGTTGCTGATGAGGTGCGTATGCTGGCAGCAAGAACTCAAGAATCGACCAAAGAAATCCAAACCATTATTGAAGAACTTCAGCAGCAGTCTGGTCATGCTAATGAAAGCATGCATTCAAGCTTAGCCATGCTGGAAGACAACCAAGCACTTGCCTCAGAAGTGAGCCGCTCTCTGAGCGACATCAATAATGCGATTTCTGATTTGAATGCTATCAACACACAAGTAGCGACCGCTTCAGAGGAACAAAAACAAGTAACCTCAGATATCAACAATAACTTGAGCACCATCTATGAATTGGTGAGTCAGAACGTTACTGGTATCACTCAAT